>JAISHZ010000307.1 GCA_031262285.1 Lachnospiraceae bacterium
GAGCTTTTTGCATGGCAAAAAGAAAATCTGCAATATCGAATGAATCAGGCGAGCGCTACGATGACTGCCGGGTATTTCAAGCTGCTTGGGATCAAGCGAGCGCATCGAAAAGCAGCCCAAACGAGTATTTTGGTGCAGGTGCAAAAGGATCGCATGATCCCGCGCAAAACGCGTTTTTATGCCAAAGAGATGTGCTTCGAAACAGTGGAAAGAAGGAAGCTGATCGCCTGTCCCATAGAAGCGTGTGTTTTTTCAACGAAAGAGGCTGACCGTCTGATTCGAGTGGAGGCAAAGCAAGAGGGGAAACCTCTGCGAGAGCCGCTTTTTGGAAGCAATCCGACAGTGGGTAATTCCTTTACCATCGTCTTTGCAAGTGCTATATGGGTGGAGGATGTTGTGCGGATCGGAATTCGTTTGCGGGAAGCACCGGAATATCGGCGTAGTTATCCGCACGATCCGGCTTTTATCCCCTTGGGAGCCTATCAAGTCGAGTACCTTATCAGACGCGGCGATGATAAGAACCCCGAAGAAGATGATAAGGAATGGAAAGAACTAACCGTTTGGAGAGATGATACGCTTGGCTTTTTGTATGATGGGGAGATGGTGCTTGTACCTGTGGAAAAAGGAACGTGGATGAGAGAAATTCGCTTCACCCTGACGCGCGATGGGTACGAAGTACCACCGATGTTGATCGGCTTACATCCCAATACCTTATCGCTGCGCCAACAGCTTACGCGGATAGAATGCCATGATTTCGGAAACAAAGCGGATCAAGGATGGAAGGAATCCGATACTGCCTATTTGGTGACTTGTGATACATGGTTATCCCTATATGGCAATGCAATGGTCTTTCTCGGGAAGGAAGGGAGATTCCAAAAAGCGACCTACACCAAAACTACAGATTACAACAGTATGACGTGTACCTATCAGATACCCAAACTTCAGAGGATGGGGGAGACAGAAGATCCAATCAATGCGATTAAAGTAGTATCCTTTGAACCGATACCGGTTTTCTATACCGATAAGGCGCAGCAAGGGATAGAGCAGTCGAGTGGAATCTGTGCGGCGATGGCAGACGGACTGCCCGCGCAGGGGTATCGAATGGAAGAAGAGGGAGTGGTCACAGAGGACTTCGCGATCATGGTGTTGGAAGAAGATGGGTTTTATTATGTCTGGGAAAGGAAGGAGGATTTCTTTGCATCAACGGCGCAAGATCGACACTTTATCTTGGAAGAAACGGAAATAGGCAAGGAAGGATTTCCGGTGTTGCATTTTGGAGATGGGATTCGGGGCAAGATCCCGAAGGGTCCGATTCTTGTTACCTCCTACGTGTGTTCTTACGGAGCATTGGGCAATGTGAAAGCGAACACCATCAACAAGTGGTCCGTGTGGGATGCGGAAGAATCATTTGAACCATCAGATGGAATCCCCATGGAAGACAAGCATATCTTGATTCAGCACGATGTGGCAGGGACAGGAGGACGAGGTGAAGAAAAAGTAGATGCTTGTATTGCGCGGTTTGTGCGCGAAATGCAGGAAAACCATACGTTGGTAACAGCACAGGATTATGAAAACGCCGTAATCAAGACACCGGGATTGCTCATTGACAGCTGTCGCGTCATAGATTGGCAGGATGGGATCCTACGGATGGTGGTAAGACCGGGATCGGAATGTGAATCCATTCGGTTTCACGATGTTTTTGCCCAAAATATCATTCGTTTTTTGGAGCAAAGGAGGATGTTGGGAGTCATGGTCGTTTTGGAACCCCCTGTGTATGTGGAGTTGGATATTATCTGTCGGATCGTGCTTTGCGCGGGAGCGACAGCAAAGACGCAGGGGATGGAAGATGCTATCCGCACATTTTTCTGGGAACGGAGAAAAGAGTTGGGGAAGCCGTTGTTTCATAGAGAGATCACAGCTTTGCTGGAAAGAAACCCCATGGTGGAGCAAGTCAAAAGCATGGAACTGGATACGAAGGAAGAAAGAGTCTTACGGAACGCTACCGGAGATCTGTTGTTTTCACCCGGTCAGATAGCGAAGGTGAATCACATCAAGATTACGACAAGTTATTAACTGCTTGGCGTTGATCACCGAACCCATCCATTGAGCTTGGGAAATATAGAAGGAATGACGTACATAACACGAACAATCGTGAAAGAAAGCGACATAGGGGGGCATATGTGGGAACAGGTAACGAGGAACCGTAAGTATTTTATCTGGAAGATTCACAATCAAATCACACAGAGTGTCAATCGGAACACTCCGGATGAGAAAGGCTATTCTGTGAGTCCGCTTTTGGACAGCGGCGTACCGCAGACGGTATGGTACCGCGCACAAGGGGAGGAATTACCACAGTCTGTCACATTGTATTTCTATGCGGCGGATGAGGTGCCGATTGGATGGGAACAAACAGCGCGAGATGCTGCTGTTTCGCCACAGGACAAGATGAGAAGATTTCAACCCTATTTGCGCGTTACGATGCGAAGAGGCGGCACCGGTTTGTTATATGAGGCTGTGGGGCGGTATCTGTGGGTGATCCTAGAATCGTGGGAAGATGTCAAAGGTACATTGACATTGCATTTTCCCAAAGAGAGTTGGAGTAGTTATTTGCCGGAACTTTATCGAAGCGGTGTCGGAAGCGCTTTTTTGGAACGATTTTTATCTCTGTTTCAAATCATTCAAGAGGAAATAGAAGACAAGTTGGACAAAGTACCGGAAAAGATGCTTCCCGCGATCTGCGGAAGCGAACAGTTACCGACCATCGCCGCATTTTTGTCAGAAGAAACACCGCAATTGTGGGAAGAAGAACGGCTCTCCCGCTATCTGGAGGAGGTGATCGACTTTTACGGCAAACGCGGCACCGTATGGGGACTCAAAAAGAAGATTTTGGCCTTTTGCGGAAAAGTCCCCATGGTAGCGGAGTATCATCCGTATCAACCGGAGAGAAAAGGCGCGAGAAAGGATCTCATCGAGAGACTCTATGGGAACAACCCGTACATGGTAACGGTAGCGCTGGATGTCGGGGACAAAACCGAGGAGGGAGGTGCCGGGATGAATGCATTGTTTCGGAAATTAGAACAGATCGTTCGAGATTGCGTACCGGCACATATGGTAACACGAATCGCATTACTGCGTGGTGAAATCGTTCTGGATTCCTATTCTTATCTGGAAATCAACAGTCGTTTGCGACACGAAACACGAGATCAAATTATGCGTGAATAAAAAAGCGATAGCCTTGATAGGCACAGATACCATTTGATCGGAAACCAATGACAAAGAAGTCATCACGAAATCGGTACGCCCGTAGCAACGGGCAGAGGGGAGTCCTATATGGATGAATTGCAGTATTTAGAGTTTGACAGAAATCGATACTATTATGGCAAATTGATGTCGGTAGCGGATTTTCAATTGGAGCAAAAGTATCACAACAACAAGAGACGAATGCAAAACCGTTTTGGCTTGGGAAGTGGCGTTTTGTATGGATTGGGCGTGGTAGCGGTGGATGAGGAGACGATTTCGCTGGAGGCGGGAGCAGCGATAGACGCTGTAGGGAGAGAGATTCTGGTGAAAGAACCGATCACCATGAACATTTCCGACATAGAAGGCAGTGCGGCAGTACTGTCACAAGAGAGTGGTTACGCTTATCTGTGTCTTTCGTATGCGCAAGAAGAAGGAGAAGAAGTATTCAACGCCTGTGGAGAACCGGGTTTGGAAGCCAATCGCTACATGGAAAAGTATCGAGTGACACTCAGCGCGCGAGAACCCAAAGCGATGGGAGACCTTTCTTATCGATCTGTATTGGAAGATCGCGTCATTGTGTACGAAGGACGAGGGATTCGCCTTACCCATATCACACCGAAATTCGCAATACAAAATACAGCTGTTTCATTGGCAGTAGAAGTGGAAAACATCGGGCAGACGCAGGATTTTTCTTTTTCCTATCAAGTGCCATTGCGTCATTTGCGAAACGAAGATCGTGCATCTTTGAAAGTGGATTTTGATTCCAAATTGGTAGCCAAAAAGCGGCGGTATCGGTTGGAAATCCCGCTCGTTGCGCTTGGCGTAGAGGCGATAGGAGAGATTCAAGCAAAAGGGATGCCACTCACTTTTTTTGCAGATGCGACTACGACGCAGGAAATGCTGTTATGCGATAGTCAGATACAGATCGTGGAACATGATATGACCCAAGCGATCACCGAACAGTACTACAAAACACGGATGCATACACTTCTGTCGCGTCCAGACCAATCCGTACTTTATCTGGCGAAGCTCTTTCTCGTCAAAGCAGGGGAGAGTACGATCGTGGAGGAAGTGGAAGCGATGCCTTTCGCGCAGGTGGTACAGTCAGGAGAACTGCAAAGCGCACTCATTACCCGGTTGACCGAAGAACTACACAAAACCCAAGAGGAACTTGCACAATTGCACAAAGCAACTCTTCTGCAAGAGACGGTGCAGCCCAAGCGGCAAATCACATACGGCGTCTATGAGAAGCAACCGGAGAGCGGCAGCGGAAGAAATAAGGGAAATCTGTTTGTCTCTGAGGAAATTCCCCATGGACACGGACCGGGTGCGGTCAATCTGGTATTGACATTGGAAAATGCCAAAGGGGAACTGGTGTCGGGTGATTTTGCACTTGTGCGACTTTCGACGAAGATTTTTCCCGACAAAGGAACTTTTGTGATCGGGATACTGAGCCGAGAAGCAGCACGCAATCAAGAGATGCGCGTGCACTGGATGGCAATGAAAGATGAGGCGAAGGAGGAAGAGATGGAAGGCGGCAGGAAAGTCCTTTTGACAAAAGGGTTTGTGGAACTAAAGACAGGGGAAAGTTGCTATCTGGATGTGCAATGTCGGAATATGCAAGATAAGCGTCTCCTATATCGCGTCAAAGAGCAGGAAGGGATTGTTGATCAAAATGGATTGTATACCGCGCCATTGATAGCGGGTATCTATGAAATCATCGTGGAAAGTGCGGTATATGCCAATGTGGAAACCAGTTTATTCGCGGTCGTACGAAAAGATCCTTCTTGAGAGGTACGCGCGACGCCTACGCGCAGACGGGAACAAGTTTGAAAGTAAGGGAACTTTCAAACGGTTTGATTGATACGCAGTGCCGAATGCGTGAAGGACACACGCAAGGCACGCATACGGGAATAAGTATGAAAGAGGGTAGGGCACAAAATCGAGTGCGGGAATGGAGATGGAATGACAATACATAGTCCGAAAACTGTTTATCATGTCATACAAACACAAATTACACAGGGTGCGAGAATCGTATTTTTGTGCAGAGATAGTCAGACGCGGATGTTTCGATTGGTAGGAATCTTAGCAGAAGCAGAGGGGTTACCGGAGTTTTTGGCTTATCTGACTAGGACACCCAATATTGGCACAGCAGAAAGTGATCTGTACGAATATTTCATGTATCAAGGTGCATACTTTCTTACTTTTCATATCTTGGAAGCAGAGTCGCTGGAAGCGAAATTGGAGGAGAATGCTTACGATCTGCGAGAACGGATTCGTATCGGAGAAGCTTTGTTGCATAGTCTGCTGCTCAAACAAATGCCATGGTATTTTGCGGCGGGGGGTCTTTTGCCGGGTCATGTGATGCTCACGGACAGTTTTGAAATTGGGTTTCAATATGATTTGGTAGATCTGAAAAACGCGAAAAGGTATTCGGTCGGGGAGGTTGCCCTTAGTTTGGCATATTGGATGGAAACGCTGTTTCGCAAAGAGCTTCGTCAAAAATTGGATGAGGAGTTAACCTCGTTTTGGAAAATGTTGAAACGAGATGAATGTTATGGACTGCCGGAAATGATTCAAGCATATCGAAAATTAAGCGTTCATTTAAACGCACGATTGGATACGGAAGGGAAACTCCGTTCGAAAACGATTCCGGCTATGTGTCTAAAGTGGTGGAATGCGCACAAAAGAGTCATGGTAAAGACTGCGGCTATTTTGATCTTGTGTGTGGTGGTGTGTTTGTCTGTTTATGGATATGGGTATTATCGTTCATTGACACAGAGAAGGAGTCCACACTTTACCGCAATCGGTACGGTAGAGCTGAAGTAAAACGAGGTTACTATTCACAGCCACTATCCCACACAAAGGGTCGCAACCGCCAAATCGCGTAGCGATGTTTTATATCGCATGGTGATTTGTGCGATTTGTTGCTGTGAACGCCGAAGGCGTGAACAGTAACAAAACGAGTCGACGGCGGGGTAAATATCCTTGATTAAAACGTAGCGCCGAATGCGTGAAGGACGCACGCAAGGCGCGCAGACGGGAGCAAAGTTTGAAAGTAAGAGAACTTTCAAACGCCTTGATTAAAACGTAGCGCCGAATGCGTGAAGGACACGCATGGCGCGCAGACGGGAGTAAATTTGATAGATAATAAAACGCAACTGTATGTAAAAATCGGAAAGAAGTATTATTCCAAAGTACTTTTGTATGTGATACTTTTGTGCCTTGTTCTTTTGCCACAGGGGTTCGTTTATTTCGTGTGGCCGAGTGTCGTGGCGAAGTTTGGAACTCGGACGATGTGGGTGGACAGTGTGTTGGTTGCATCTTATACCGGGCAAGTAGCACTGCGGACCCAAGGGGAAATGGGGGACTATATCCTATTTCGCGGAGCTCTTTTGTCCGGATCGATAGAGGGAGACGGAACGCTGTATGGAGAAAAGGGAGAAGTACTCTACAGAGGCGCATTTGTAGCAGGCAGATATCACGGTAGTGGAATACTCTATGATGATAAAGGCAAGATCTGCTATCAAGGAATGTTTCTGGCCAATCAAAGAGATGGGATGGGAACCGCTTACGATCGAGATGGCAGTCGTATTTATATAGGGAATTTCAGAGCAGATTGTTATGATGGGCAGGGCATCTTATATCACGCGGAAGGGGACAAGCTATATGAAGGCGAGTTTTCACGCGGATTGTATGAAGGAGAAGGTTCCTTGTACGACGACAATGGCAATTTGCTGTACAAAGGAGAGTTTTTAAAAGGAGTCTATAGCGGAATGGGTACTCTCTATCATGCGGATGGGCGAATTAAGCAGCAGGGAACCTTTGAATTGGGCGAATACCAAGACGATGTACAAACAATTATCATGGAAAAGGATACATCGACTCCGCAGATTCCCAAAGAGTATGAAGGAGAAGTCGTCATATTGCGTGCGGACTCCACGCTTTTTTATGAAGGCGAGGTGCGAGCCGGTTTCTTGGATGGACAAGGAATCTTGTATGACCAAAACCAAATCCCATTCTATGAGGGTGGTTTGGTAAGCGGGAAATACGAAGGAGAGGGAACGCTCTATTACGAAGGAGGCGCGCTGTGTTATCAAGGTGGCTGGTTAAATGGTCAGTATCATGGGAACGGTGTTCTATTTGATGAAGCAGGGAATGTGATTTTTGAAGGATCGTTTATCAACGGAGCGTACGCGCAAGGTAAGGGGAAATCTTTTACCGAAGATAGGTTACTTCTTTATGATGGTTCTTATGCAGAGGGTCGTTACGAAGGAGAAGGTACTTTGTATGAAGAGGGTCATATACGCTATCAAGGCGGATTCGCAGACGGTAAATACCATGGTCAGGGAATCTTGTATGAGTGGTCTGCGTCGGAGTCGATTGTCTTGTATGAAGGTGGATTTCTCAATGGGGTTTATCATGGAATGGGTACCTTGTATGCGGGACGGACGGTCAGCTATCGCGGCGAATTCTACATGGGGGAGATCGTCAGACAGGAAACGACGTCGGATGTGGGAGGTGGCAGTTGAATGATTATTTAGGGATCAGTACGATCAGCACATCGATGATTTCGCTGCTTCAAAGCGAATTAGTACCTGAACTTGTGTCCGATCGGGAAAGTATCCAGTTGGTCCATCCGGCAGAAAGAGGAGACGCACGGATTACGGTATATTTGTACGATGTGAGTGAGGATACCAAAACGGCAGCAGGGACTGCTCCGGTGATCGGGGAGCGAAGAAGAAATCCATCTTTGTACCTGCGTCTATCCTATCTGGTTGCCGTCTTTTCCGAAGCGGCTGCAAAGTATCGTTTGGTGGAAGAAATGAAAATCCTTTCTGCGATCGCTACTGTTTTTCATGACCATACGATGTTGAGCGAGGAAACCTACCAGTTCGTGCAAGAACAAGATCAAGCATCTATGCGGTTGGAAATGGCGCGTTTAGAAGGGGATGGAAAAATGAGGGTGCAAAGCGGACTGGAGATTCCGATGAAACCCTGTCTGTTTTACACGATCGGACCTGTGGAGATTCATTCGAAGCGTTGGAAACCGGCACCGCCTACGAAGGAATTCAAAAGAGTGTATCGGTACGGAAAGGAATAGTGGGTATGGGGAACTGTGTATGCAATGGAGCGATGATGGCTTGTACCTTTGGAGTAGCCCCTGCGGTATTGGCGGTGTTACCGATGAATAAGACCATGGGGGCGAATCTGCCTATGGCAACCATCATGGACAATAAGCCGATGATGAATATCCCCACGTTTGGGATGTGTTCTTCTCTTGCCAATCCTACGGTGGCTGCTGCTACGGCGGCAAAACTTGGGGTGATGACTCCTATGCCCTGCGTTCCTCTTACCACAGCCCCCTGGGCACCGGGATCACCTACTGTTTTGATAGCTAATACCCCGGCATTAAACAATTCCAGTAAGTTACTATGCAACTGGGGAGGCGTGATATCCATTACGATGCCGGGGTGTATGACTGTACAGATACCATAGGAGTCGCGCGAAGGTGCGAGGACGGGAGCCATGTTTAGAAGTCGCGCTAAAGCGCGAGGACGGGAGCAATGTTTTAAAGTGTAAACACTTTAAAACTCCTTGATTAGGAGTCGCGCCAAGGCGCGAGGACGGGAGCCATGTTTTAAAGTGTAAACACTTTAAAACTCCTTGATTAAGAGTCGCGCTAAAGCGCGAGAATGGGAGCAAAATTGAAAGGGAAACAAGATAAGAGTCAAATTGCGATTCAAACACAAGATTTGGCGGTGTATCCGCTGTTGCAGCTTTTGTATCAGCATGATGAAGTGGCGGAGAATAATCGGAATTTTCTAAGTATGGAAGCGTCTATGTTGACGATGAAGATTCAGGATTTCACACAGTTGCAAAAGTCTATGAATGAGCAAGAATTGCTTCGTTATGTGAATGGGACGTTGCCTGCTTTGATCGAAGAAGTGAAAGCGCATGGTGGAGTGGTGTATGAATATTTGGGCAGCGGTCTGCAGGCGTTTTTCTCTCATACGACCAGAGAAGCTCTCGAAGGAGCGCTTGGTCTTTGTCCGTATCTGGGTGGCGAAGAAAAAGGAAGTATCGGTCTGTGTTATGGGAATCTTTTGATTGGGATGATCGGGATTCCGGAGCATTGGAAGCCTACTGTAATATCCGATATGGCAGAGGTATCGGAATATTTGGAGCAGATCGGTCCTAATTATTTGGCCAAAGTGGTGGCGCTGGGATCATTTACGGACAAAATGGAGGATTTTCAGAAGCGATATTTGCATCGCTTTTTAGGGTATCTCTATATCGGATCGAACGGGACTGTTGAAAAAATGTACGATATTTTTCAAGGAGATGAACCGGAAATCATGTGGCGTAAGAAAAAGACAAAGTTGATGTTTGAAGATGGTGTCCATCATTTTGCCGCTGCCAAGTATTTGACGGCGCGAGCCAGATTTATAGAGGTACTCAAAGCGTTTCCCAAAGATCAAGCGGCAAGGCATTATTTGCAGACGTGTGATCAATATTTGGAACGACCGGAAAGGATTCCGGTAAAAAATCATTTGCCGGGATGTATCGAAACTTACGGATAAGCACGGTAAATAAAAGAATTGAGACAGTATTTCATTTGTATTAAGGTAAAAGAGATAAGTGTATAACATAAAGAAGTCTTTTATATTATGGATGTCGTAGCGATTGCTACGCAGAATGGGGGTTGGTATGAAAAAAAGAAAAAAGCTTGGGATACGTCTTGGAACATGGTGTTTTTTGTTTAGTTTGCTGTTAGGCGGAGTGATTGGGGTATATGGGGTCACGACACATTATCAGAGTAGTTTGCAAAAGTATAGGGACTATATTTTTACCATTTTGAAGTTTAACCTATTACAAATTAACGCAGACGAATGGATACAAAATGCGCATGAGGGAATTTTATCGGAAGCCTATCAGAAGATGGCTAAAAATTATAATGCGCTGATCGATGTATGCGATCTTCGCTATTTTTATAGTATTTTTACAGATCAAAATGGAGAGTATCGGTATTATCTGTGTGGTCTTCCGGATGAAGATCAGGAAGCGGACAATAGGCAGTATATGTTCAATGAGCCGGTGGAAACGGAGATGGAGGAAGATGTTTTCACTCTCTATGGGGAGATAATGTCCGGCGAAAGGCAAAGTGGATATTTGGTGAATAGCCTTGGCGACCAATTGATTTTGACAGGTCTGATTCCGATTTACGGACAAAATGGTAAGCCTGTCGGGATACTGGGCGCAGACATGGATATGTGGAAAGTCAGACGAGAGTTGTTTTCTTACGCAGAAGCGATGGTAGGGGTTTTTCTTTTGATGGAGGTTTTGTTTTTGATTCCATTTTGTATGATGATTCATCAAAAAATGGTACGCCCCATTTCGCGCATTCAAAAGCGCAGCACAGAGTTTATGCAAAAGGTACAGAAACAAGAGTCGCAGATCGAAAATGGGGATTGGATATTACGAACCGAAGATGAGATAGAGGTGCTTGCTCGTGGGGTGTCTACCATGATGCGGGATATGCTTTCCTACATAGGCAGTATCGAGACATTCAGTCAAATGCAGAGATTGGCGCAGACGATACAGAGCAGTATTATGCCGGATCGGATTCCGGCATTTCCGGGGCGGACAGAGTTTGACATCTATGCGGTCAGACATTATGTGAAACCTGTCGGAAGTGTTTTTTACGATTACTTTATGCTGGACGGTGTTCGGTTGGGCGTGATGGCGGCAAAAATTAGGGGTGATGGTGTCGCTTGCGCACTGTTCATGATGATGACCCGCACATTGCTCAAAAACTATGCGCTTTTGGGGATGGAACCCGCGAAAGTGCTTTCTTCCGCTAATGACGAATTAAGCGAGAGCAACGACGCACAAATCACGGTCAGCGCAGTCTTTGGTATCTTGGATACCTGTACGGGTGAATTCATCTACGCCAACGCGGGAGAAGCGAATCTCTATCGAATCGCAACGGATTCGATAAGCTTGGAAAAAGATAAAGAGAATACGGATTCGCAGAGCCTAGGCAAAGAAAATGAGGATGTGCAAAAGGGAGTAAAATCGGACAAGGATTCGCAGAGCCGAGACATAGAAAAAGAGGATATGCGAAGAGCAGAAAAATCGGACAAGGATTCGCAGAGCCGAGACATAGAAAAAGAAAATATGCGAAGAGCAGAAAAATCGGAAACCGATTCGCAGAATGTAGACAATGAAAAAGAGGATATTCGATATGAGCAAATATATGAAAAGGATCCGCAGCATCGGAATCAAGAAAAAGAAGATACGCAAAAAGCGAAAATATATGAAGAAGATTCGCGACATATTGAAAAAGTTAAAGTGGCTGAAGGGTTTCTTTTAGGAACCCTAAAAGGGATCTCTTTTTCACAACATCTCTTGCAGTTAACGAAAAAAGAACGACTGCTACTATGTCTTGGAGTAGAAACAGAAGAAATGATACAAGGGGATTTTGGTGTGAGTAGCACGACAGAAGAACGTGAACAGTTACAGGAGCAAATCAACGATACCTGCGAGGATAGCGCCATCGTCGTCATGAGTTACTTTGGGAGATAGCACTATCTCGCGCAGAGATAAAAGAGAGGCGGTATCTATGCAAAAACAAATCGAAAAGCCCATCGTACAAAAGAAAACACAGATCAAATATTTTCCAAAATATTACGATCCGCAAGACCATTTCCATATCTTTGTTTTAGAAGAGCAAGGCGACGCAAATGTAATGGTTCCGGTGCCAAAAGAACAAAGAGTAGTCGGGAATTATATGATTGCACATCTCGATCCGGAAGATCCGAGAAATGGAAGCGAGACTGGTCAAACAGAACAGGCTGGTTTGATGAGGTGGTTGGGAAATCAAGAGGTAAATAGTTTACTGATCAAAGGACATCTGTTAAATCACGATTTGGGTGGACTCGGAATATCGGAAAATCTTTTTCCGCTCACT
>JAISHZ010000353.1 GCA_031262285.1 Lachnospiraceae bacterium
GAAGCTCCCGCTAAGGGAGCTTCTTTTATAATCGATTCTTTATGCAAAAGGATTCTCTGTCGGGTACATCATTCCCTTAGGTTGATTAAAGTTCAAATCCTCCAACGGAACTCCGATGAACTTAAATACTTCGAACAAAGCTTTGCCAAAGTGTCCGAATGCAACTGCGCCATGATGAGGATAATTCTTCTCGATCAGAACGTGACGATAGAATCTACCCATCTCAGGAATTGCGAAGATGCCGACTCCGCCAAAGGATCTGGTTGCAACAGGCAGAACCTCGCCTTGAGCGATGTAAGCGCGCAACTTGCAATCAGCAGTCGATTGCAGACGGTAGAAGGTGATCGCTCCGGGAACGATGTCGCCTTCCAAAGTTCCCTGCGTTACTTCTTCGGGAAGATTTCTTGCCATGATCATCTGATATTTCATGCTGCAGGAGGTCAGCTTCTTGGAGTTCGTATTACCACAATGGAAGCCCATGAAAGTCTCGTTGTGTCCATATTCGTAAGCTGATTTCACGGATTCTTCATACATATCGTCGGGTACGGTGTTGTTAATATCCAGCAATGTCACCACATCGTTGCTTACGCAGGTTCCGATGTACTCGCTCAACGCGCCGTAAATATCCACTTCGCAGGAAACCGGGATTCCCATGCCGGTTAAGCGGCTGTTGACATAGCAAGGTACGAACCCAAACATCGTCTGGAATGCAGGCCAACATTTGCCGGCGATAGCCACATATTTACGATATCCCTTATGATCTTTGATCCAATCAAGCAAGGTGATCTCATATTGCGCCAGTTTGGGAAGAATCTGAGGTTTCTTATTGCCAATGCCCAGTTCCACTTCCATCTCTTTTACGATCGCAGGGATTCTAGGATCATTGTCATGCTTCTTGAATGCTTCGAACAGATCAAGCTCAGAATTCTCTTCGATTTCAACGCCTAAGTTGTAAAGTTGTTGAATCGGAGCGTTGCAAGCAAGGAAATTCAAAGGACGAGGACCAAAGGAGATAATCTTGAGACTCTTTAAGCCGACGATCGCTCTTGCGATGGGTAAAAATTCATGTAACATATCGGCACACTGTGCTGCGGTTCCGACGGGATTCTCGGGGATATACGCTTTCACGCCGCGTAATTTTAAGTTGTAGCTAGCGTTTAACATACCGCAATATGCGTCGCCGCGACCGCCAACTAAGTTATCTTGGCTTTCTTCTGCTGCAGCGATATACATAGCAGGTCCGTCAAAGTGTTTCGCTAAGAGTGTTTCAGAAATCTCGGGACCGAAGTTACCCAGATACACGCAAAGTGCGTTACATCCTGCCGCGTTAATGTCTTCGAGAGCCGCTACCATGTGGATCTCACTCTCTACGATACAGACCGGGCATTCATATACGCCTTCGTCGCCGTATTTGTCCGTAAAAGCCTTCATCAACGCTTTGCGGCGATTGACAGAGAGCTCTTCGGGGAAACAGTCGCGGCTCACTGCCACAACGCCTACTTTTACTTGTGGTAAATTGATCATTGTTACTTTCCTCCTGTTTGCTAATTGCTTGAAATCTATCATACACCTATGTGTGGGAGTATGCACTTACTGTGTGATCTGCGTAAAAATAGGTTTGCAGGCAGGGTAGAGCAGCTTAAATTCTTGATAGCGAGCTTCGTATTTGGCTACCAATTCCGGATCCGGCTCTTCTGTCTCGTTCACTTTGACGATTGCTTCGGAAGCGGTCACTACATCGGGATATTCGCCGCACGCTACGGCTGCCAAAATCGCTGCTCCCAAAGCAGGTCCTTCTTCACTGACCAGTGAATCCACCTTTAAATTCATGATATTTGCGACCATCTTGCGCCATAAAGGACTCTTTGCGCCGCCGCCGCAGATCTTCGTACGTTCCGGACAAATCCCTAAGGATCGTGCAACTTCCAAGGAATCGCGCAGTGCGAAGGTGACACCTTCCAATACGGCCTGTGTCATGTCCGTTCTTGTTGAATCCATGGACATTCCAAGAAATACAGCTCTCGCATTTGGATTGTTGTGAGGAGAGCGTTCTCCCATTAAATACGGAAGGAAGAAAACGTGATTCTCGCCAAGCGTACGGATCCCTTCTTGTTCTTTCGCAAAGTCTGTGGCTGACAAAATGTCTTCCACCCACCATTTGTTGCAAGAAGCGGCGCTTAACATACATCCCATCAGATGATAATGTCCGTCTGCGTGTGCAAAGGAATGTAATGCATTAAATCGGTCTACGCCAAATTCATCAGACGATAGGAAAATCGTACCGCTTGTCCCAAGTGAAATGTTGCAACGATTGTTGCCGACGGTACCGGTTCCGACAGCGGCTGCCGCATTGTCTCCGGCTCCGGCCGCTACCTTAACAGTATGGGAAAGCCCTAAAGCATTCGCCACTTCCGGCAGCAGTGTGCCGACTGATTCATAGCTTTCATAACAAGTGGGAAGCCACTTGAGATCCACACAAGCGAGTTCGCACATTTCGGGAGACCAACGTTTATTCTTCACGTCAAGAAGGAGCATCCCCGAAGCGTCCGAGTAATCTGTGCAATGAACTCCGGTAAGTCGATATGCAAGGTAGTCCTTTGGAAGCATAATCTTGGAAATGCGAGAATAGTTTTCCGGTTCGTGTTTTTTTACCCACAAGACTTTGGGGGAGGTGAAACCTGCAAACGCGATATTAGCGGTATACTCTGATAATTTGTCTTGACCTATCTCTTCGTTTAAATAGCGACATTCTTCATCGGATCGCCCATCATTCCAGAGGATCGCGGGGCGAATCACGTCGTCCTTTTCATCTAACAGGACAAGTCCGTGCATTTGTCCGCCGAAGCTGATACCTGCGACCAAAGAAGGGTCTGTGTCTTGTAATAATTCCATCATGCCCGCCATCGACTGCTCGTACCAATCAAGGGGGTTTTGCTCACTCCATCCCGGTTTTGGAAAGGAAAGCGGATACTCTTTGGAAACCGTTTTCTTAAGGTTGCCGCTTTCGTCCATGAGGATAAGCTTCACAGCTGAAGTTCCTAAATCAATCCCTATGTAAAGCATTCTTTCCGGTAACTCCTTTCAACTTTTGATGAAAACTATAACTAATTATGAATAAGTCTATTTTACTTGGTTTGTACAAAAAGCACAAGAAGAATTATTTCATTTTGCAATGGATTTGATCATAAGAGCGAATATCATCGCAAACTGTTTTGGATAACACCAGAATACAAATCAAATTGGGGATTGCCATGAAAGCGTTCATGACATCAGAAAAGTCCCATACGGCATCCAAAGTCCACAGGGTACCGACAAAACCGGCAAAGCTGTAGACGAAGCGATACAAAATACAATATCCGGATTTTTTGACCAAAAATTCAAAGGCTTTTTCGCCTTGATAAGCCCATGCAATAATCGTGGCAAAAGCAAACAGCACAATGCCGATACTGACTACTTTACCCCCCATACTGCCAAACACAGTGGAAAAAGCGGTAATAGCCAATGAGGTACCGGTCAAAAGAGAGCCGTCCTGCGTTCTAAGCCCCAATACACCGGAAGAAGCGAGCATTAATCCGGTTACAGTACAAATGATCATTGTATCAAAAAACACACCGGTCATGCTAATATATCCTTGGCGGACGGGATTGGTCGTGTTGGCGGCAGCGGCGCTGATTCCCGAGCCACCCAACCCGGCTTCATTGGAAAACACACCTCTGGCTACACCCCATCGCAGTCCTCTTGTCATGGAACCGATTAAGGAACCACTGACTCCTCCGGCGATTGCCGTTGGTGAAAATGCCATCGCAAAGATCATTGACAAACCGGAAGGAATATTTTCCAGATGCATAAAAATCACGATACCTGCGCCAAGCAGATAAAAAACGCCCATCGCAGGAACCAGAAATTGTGTCACTTTGGCAATCATCCGGATCCCGCCAAGTACCACGATGATGGTGAGAATGCTAATGAAAAGCCCGGATTTGACCGGAGGAATGCCGAAACTTTCGTCGAGAGCCTGTGCGATAGAATTAGCCTGTGCCATATTGCCCATACCAAAAGAAGATAGAATTGCAAACAACGCAAAAGCGGTTGCTAACAGCTTACCAATCGGTTGATTTGGAAAAGCACGCGCCAAGGTCACCATTGGCCCACCACAAAACTCTCCTTTTGCGTTACGGATACGATACTTTACGGACAATGTGCTTTCCGCAAATTTCGTAGCCAAACCGACAAACGAAGATACCAACATCCAAAAGAGCGCGCCTGCGCCACCAAGCGTCATGGCAGTCGCGACACCTACGATATTGCCGGTACCGATGGTAGCAGCAAGCTCTGTCATCAAAGAAGAAAAAGGAGAAACACCACCCTTCTCCTCCGCTTTTTCACCTTTTCCAACAGCACATTTGAGTGCATACCCCAATCGGCGGAGAGGAAGGAAACGCATTCTGATCATGAGGTATACACCTGTTCCGAGCAGGAGAGTCAGCATAAGCGGTCCCCAAATTAGATTGTTTACTTCTTTTAGTAAGAGTGCAATTTGATTCCCAATAGTAGTAAGATTCAACAGTACTCCGATCGGACTCGCGGCGCATGACGACGGTATTCATGACCGCTTGACCATGTTTTTTACTGTTATATATATTGAAAGGAAAAGAAGGATATACCTCCAAAACATTCTTTCTTTGGGATGTGGTATCTTCAACACAAATCACTACAATGCCACTTGAAAGCACTTCCTTCAATATGATACAATGCGAATAGTAAAGACCGATTTTTTAAGATGTTCGTCCAATTCTATAGATATTTCCGAACAAACGTTATTTTCATATTTATTCACGTCTGCGCGCTAATGCGCGCATCTAAATCAAGGCGTTTGAAAGGTTCCTTTCTTTCAAACTTATTCCCGTCTGCGTGCCAACGGCACGCGTATTAATCAAAGCGTTTGAAAGTTCTCTTACTTTCAAACTTGTGCACGCATTAGAAGGACTTGATATGATTGAGGAGGACAACTCATATGGAGAAAAACTTAAATCCAAGCAATGCAAAATTCCTCAATGCTTTGCGTTCTGACCCCTACGTGGATAAAACCAATTTGATTTCCTATACCAATAGATTAATCGGAACAGAACAGCGTTTTTTGTGTGTCAGTCGCCCCAGACGTTTTGGGAAATCTATCACTGCACATATGTTGGCGGCTTATTACAGCCGGGGGTGTGATTCCAAAGATATTTTTCAATCATTAAAAATAGCAGAAGATGCGAAATTTGAAGAACATTTGAATCAATACGATGTGATTTATATCAATATACAGCAGTACCTTTTTGGTTTAGCTGATTTAAAAGATCTCTGTACCATCATTCAATCGTCGATCCAAAAAGAATTAAAAGACGAGTATGGAGTCTTTTTACAAGAAGATAAATCTAAGCTATCAGCGGCATTGAGTACCGTTTTTGCACAAATCAAACGTGAAAAATCCGGGTTTATCTTTATTATTGATGAATGGGATTGTCTGTTTCGAGAAGCAAAAAAACGAACGGAAGTACAAAAAGAGTACTTAGATTTCCTCCGAGATTTATTTAAGGATCAAGAATATGTCAAAATGGTTTATATGACCGGAATACTACCAATCAAGAAATACGGCACCCATTCTGCCCTAAATATTTTTGATGAATATGCGATGACAGATCCATCGCCACTAGAGTCGTATGTGGGTTTTACGGAAGAGGAAGTGAAGGATCTTTGTGCAAAACATCAGAGAGATTTTGATGAAGTACAGAGGTGGTACGATGGCTACTGGTTTCCAAATGAATGCCATATATATAATCCCAAATCAGTCGTAACTGTTATGCTTAGAAAAACTTATCAAAGCTACTGGACCAGTACAGAAACATACGAAGGGTTACAAGATTTTATCGACATGAATTTTGATGGTTTAAGGGAAAGCATTGTTCAATTATTGGGAGGAGAACACTGCAAAGTCAATGTAATGAGATTTAAAAACGATATGACTACATTTCGAAGCAAAGATGATGTATTAACCTTACTTGTGCATTTGGGATATTTGGCTTATGACTATCAAAAGAAAGAGGTCTTTATTCCAAACCATGAAATTAGAGAAGAATTTATCAATGCAATGGAAGGAACCGCATGGAATCCGGTTATCATGGCAATGCAAGCTTCAGACGCTTTACTGGATGCTACTTGGCAAATGGATGAAGCTAGTGTTGCAAAAAGAATTGACGCTGTTCATGAAGATATGACATCCATCTTAAACTACAACAATGAGAATGCTCTTAGCTGCGTGATCAATTTAGCATATTACACGGCACGTAATGAATACTCAATCATTCGTGAATTTCCCACAGGGAAAGGTTTTGCGGATGTAGTATTCCTGCCAAGAAAGCATTCCATGAAACCGGCGATTGTGGTGGAACTTAAATGGAACCGGTCTGCGGAAGGTGCGATTGCACAGATTAAGAGCAAGAATTATGGTAAAGGACTAACAGATTATGCCGGTGAGGTGTTGATGGTCGGTATCAATTACGACAAAGAGAGCAAGGAACATCAATGTTTGATCGAGAAAATCATCAAATAAAGATCGAATGAATGAACTCAAGGAATGATAAAATGCTCCAAAAAACTCGGATATCAATTCGATTAGATAAGTACCGTCCCGGTTTGTTCCAAAATCCGATGCGACAGTACAGTATCCAATCCAGCTGATATCCGAGTCTTTTCGCTCAAGAATTCATTACTTCTTTAATAGAAAACATGATTACCAATGACAAGACCTTCGCGACCGTTATTTCGTCTAAAATGAGTCATATCGCCTACATTGGATACTCCAGAGATCGCATCCTCTGCCGCTTGTATACAACTCTCAGTTACCTTTCCGGCTGCCAGAACCCGATTGACTTTGCCGCTCATAGCCGGGGTAAACTGCCCGGACGCGTAAATCACCGAATGGATCGTGTCCGGATATGCGCTGCTGCGAACACGATTCATGACGACCGCACCGACCGCAACTTTTCCTTCATAACTTTCACCGCCAGCTTCACAATAAATCAAAGCTGCAAGAAGCATGGTAGTGTCGGCATCCGTAGTATATTGACCATAGTTGACATGGCGCTTTGCTTCTCGTTCTGCTTCCTCGCGTACTTTAATTTCGTCTATTGTTTCACCGGAGTCGATTAAGAAATCCAATTC
>JAISHZ010000358.1 GCA_031262285.1 Lachnospiraceae bacterium
GCGCGTAATAGCGGGTCTGCAATACCGTGCTGCGGCATGGGCGGGCGTGGCAACGCAGCTTTTCTTTGGGTTTATGTTTATTATGTTATACAAAGCCTTTTATGCCTCGGGGGATACCGCGCCGCCCATGGAGTGGTCACAGCTTGTGTCGTATACATGGCTGCAACATGCTTTTTTAGCGATTATCATGCTTTGGTATCAGGATGGTGAACTCCTTGACGCTATCACAAGCGGCAACGTGGCTTATGAACTCTGTCGTCCTTATGGATTATTTTCTTTTTGGATCGTGCGGCTGCTTGCCATGCGTTTATCCAGTGTGCTGCTGCGTTGCTTGCCGATCCTGATTATCGCTTCTTTGTTGCCGGCAAGTTATCGTATGAGTTTACCCGCCTCGCCTGTGGCAGCATTCCTGTTTTTGCTATCATTATTGATCTCGCTGTTTTTGATTTCTGCGATATCCATGTTTATTTATATCCTCACCTTTGTCACACTCTCACCCCTTGGCGCACGCCTCATGATCGGCGTAGCAGCAGAGTTTTTACAAGGTGCTGTCATTCCCATCCCACTGATGCCAATGTGGCTACAAAAAATGTTAAACTGGCTGCCATTTCGCTATACTTCCGATTTGCCTTTCCGTATTTATTCGGGGAATATCGCCGGAACAGACGCTTTGTTTCAAATCGGCATTGAAATCCTTTGGGTTGTCGCTTTATTCATGCTCGGCGCATGGGCTTTTCGGCGAGTCTTACGGCGCATCGTCGTACAGGGTGGATAGCGTGACAAACTTGTTTTTCATATGGCGACCGTGTAATGCAAAATAGTTTCACATGGCGAATTGTGCCTTTTGAGCATGGGGCTAAGCACAAATTTCGCTACGCGAAACCGGCTCTAATTACGATCTTCATGAAAGGGTTGAGTATACTATGATTTATTTCCATTACATACACATGCTGATAAAATCTCTTATGCAATACCGCTTATCCTTGTGGCTGACAACGATCGGTCAATTTTTCGTATCCTTTTTCGCCTTTCTGGGCATGTATTTGTTGTTTGAGCAATTCGGATCTATTGCCGGGTGGAACTTTGGAGAAGCGGCGCTCATGTTTGCTGTGGTGCTTATCGCCTTTTCCATTACAGAATGCTACGCTCGCGGGTTTGATGTCTTCAGCAGATTTATCAAAAGCGGTGATTTTGACCGTATCCTACTGCGTCCTCGCAGCACGGTTTTACAAATTCTCGGTTCCAATTTTGAAATTTCTCGATTAGGAAGATTAGTAGAAAGCGTTGTTGTGTTGTGGATCGCGATCACACTGCTGGATATACCGTGGACTATTTCAAAAGTGATTACATTGATCCTGATGATACTCAGCGGCATCTTCATTTTTACCGGAATTTTTATCTTGGGCGCAACAGTATGCTTTTTTACCGTGGAAGGTTTGGAATTTATCAATATTTTCACCGATGGCGGACGCGAGATTGCACAATACCCGCTGACCATCTATCCGAAATGGGTGATGCGATTTTTTACGTTCATCATACCCTTTGGCAGTTTTAACTATCTACCGCTGCTCTACTTAACCGGACGCGCGACAGAGAATGTTACGCTGTATATGCTCTCCCCCTTGCTTGGAGTCGTCTTTTTAATTCCGTGTTTGTTCATATGGAAGTTTGGGGTAAAACGGTATTTGAGTACGGGGAATTAGCTTTGTTTGAAACGAAGCACTATCATGAACCAAGTAAATTTAGACCACGCGCAGGACATATTGTATGGGAAAAACGCCGATTCCTTTACCTTAACCAAACGCTGATCAGATTACAGTGCATGGCGCTAATCAAATTACAGGAGAAAATCTTAGTTCAAATTGTAGGAGTCGCAATATGAAAATATTGAATTTTGGTTCTTTGAACATCGATTATGTATACCATGTATCTCACTTCGTCAAACCGGGGGAGACTTTACAAGCAAAAAAACAAAGCGTCTTCTGTGGCGGCAAGGGTCTAAATCAATCTATCGCCTTAGCAAGAGCAGGCGCGACTGTTTACCATGGAGGTTGTATCGGATTAGGGGGTGTGATGTTACAAGACGCCCTAGAGAAAGATCATATTTCTACAGAATTGTTGTCCTCGGTCGATGTGATACAAGGTAATGCCGTGATACAAGTTGATGATCAGGGCGAGAACTGTATTTTGCTATATGGTGGCTCAAACCAAGCTATCACAATACAGTATGCAGAACATGTTTTATCACATTTTGGAAAAGGGGATTATCTGGTGCTGCAAAATGAAATTAGTTGTTTAGAAGACATCGTTTCACTGGCATCAGAAAAGGAAATGGTCGTAGTGCTCAATCCCTCCCCTTTTACAGACAACTTGCGACAGCTAGACTACAACCATATTTCATGGCTCCTGCTAAACGAAATAGAAGGCGAACAACTATCCGGCGAAAAAATCCCCGCGAAGTATGGAAGACATTGCACCAAAAATATCCCCATATGAACATGGTACTGACACTTGGAAGTGCCGGTGCGTATTGCTTTACAGCAACGGATGAAATCTACCAGCCTGCTTATCCGGTGCAGGCGATCGATACCACTGCAGCAGGCGATACGTTTACCGGGTATTTTCTAGCGGGGATCCTGAAAGAGGAGCCGCTGGAAATGTGTATGCAAAGCGCTGCGATGGCCGCAGCCATCGCCGTTACACGCATGGGAGCGGTCGATTCCATCCCATATGCGGCAGAAGTAAAAGAACGGTTGCAATGCTTTCATTGATAATCCGAATAGGATGAACTATAATAAAACAACCCAAGCGGTATTTCATTTTAAACAACAAACAAGCCAATATCGTCGTGCCGGAGTTTGATTTAGAGATTACACCGCTTCTATTTCGGAATCATAAAAAAAGAAGGGACATGAAATATTTATGAAGATATTCGCAGTTAACGGTAGTCCACGCACAGAAGGCAACACTGCAGCGATGCTACAGACTGTACTAAAGGTTTGTGAAAGAGCCGGTTTTGAAACAGAACTGTATCAAGCCGGAGGCAAGGCGGTACGAGGATGCCTGTCCTGCATAAAATGCTTTAGCAATCCGGGTAAATGCGTAAATAGCGACTGGATTCAAGAAGTTTATGAGAAAATGAAGGCGGCAGATGCCATCTTACTCGGTTCGCCCACTTACTTCGCCGACCTAACGCCGGAAATCAAAGCGGTTATGGACAGGTGCGGGTATCTGGCCATCAGCGAAGGCGGCGCTTTTTATCGCAAAGTTGGTGCGGCTGTTAGTGCTGTCCGTCGCGCCGGCGGTACTCATGCGCTGGATTCCATGCAGCATTTCTTTTTGAATCAAAACATGATTGTCCCCGGCTCTAGTTACTGGAACATGAGCCTGGCCCTTGAACCCGGTGATTATGCGAATGACAAAGAAGGTGTTCGCACCATGGAAACCTTAGGGGATAATATTGTATGGCTGCTTTCCAAGATTAAGGTATCGTGATCGACACGATTGCATGACGATACCCTTATGGGTGTACGGAGTTTTAAAAGGTTTTCAATCACAATGAATTGAACTCGTACATAACATGTCATATAATGAGTATCATAGAAACAGGGAGGATGATTAACTATGAACGAATATCGCGTTGATTTTCTTTGGGATTCAGAGGCTAATGTGTGGGTCGCTACAAGTGACGATGTTCCCGGACTGGTTCTTGAATCCGGATCCTTTGACGCCCTTGTTGAACGTGTCAGATTTGCCATTCCGGAATTACTTGAACTTAACGGCATCCAACACCACGGTGCTATTCCAATTTACTACAGTGCAGCGAAGCGTGAAAGGATCGGGATGTAATGGCTGAATACGAAAAGAAAGTTCGAGAAATCTTAAGTCAAAACAATTGCTACTTCGTAAGGCATGGAAAAGGCGATCACGATGTATGGCACAGTTCAATTACAAACAAAAATATAGCCGTTGATGGAAAAATAAAATCACGTCATACGGCGAATGCTATTCTAAAGCAGAGCGGAATAGCATTTCGTTTTTAAATGGTATAACCCATATGATATGGTTCTTTTCCACAATTGAATGATGTAAATACATACGGGAGGAAATACTATGGAAAGCGACTATTTATCAAAAAACAAAGAAGCTTGGCAGCATAGGTCTTATGAATTCTTTGCAAGTGAATACGGAATACCGGCCGAAGAAGCCAAACGGATTAAGCAGGATCCCAATCACTACATAAGGTTACACCACAGCTACCTCCCGCCTCTTTCCGGCTTAAAAATCGCAAATCCTTGCGGTAGCCATGGTCGGATCGCTACAGCTCTTGCTGTTTTGGGTGCGGAAGTTACCGTATTTGATATTTCAGAAGAAAACCAGAAATATGCAACAGAATTAGCATCCCAAGCCGGCGTTTCGCTAAATTATATGGTGGGCGACTTCTGCTCCCTTGATAGAGATCGTTATGGCGGTTTTTTTGATCTTGTTTTGGCAGAACTGGGTATACTGCATTATTTTCACGAGATCGATCAATTTTCACAAACAGTTTCATTTTTACTCCACGATCGCGGTCGGTTTGTTTTATCAGACTTTCATCCATTCCGTAAGCTTCAAGCAACATCCATTACAAACGGAGACTATTTCGAT
>JAISHZ010000369.1 GCA_031262285.1 Lachnospiraceae bacterium
GGATTGCGTGCTTCTGAAAATGCGCGATAATACCCGGATAGGGTGACTTGTGCTCCATAAGAAAGGAATATTTCTTGTTTTGTTTCACATATGAAGTTGCCATATAAGGATACTTTTCGAGGAGTTGTGGTTTCATGACGACTCAGAGTGGGTACAGATTCCAAAGATTTCAGAGGGTTGGCTGTTGGTAGAAAGGAGGATTCTTGATCGGTGAGAGGATGCCAAGTCGAAAAGGAACTTTGCGAAATATTGACATCTTTCAGATAGAGAAGAGTGACTTTTTGACCATACCGAAGTACTGTTTCTTTTTTGTAGATTTTACCGGAAAGCGTGAGCGGCGAGTCCGGTTCATACGACTCTACGATGCTCTCCGGCGGAGGGCTTTCCGGATCAGTCCGTTCAAGAACCAATCTCCTTCTTGCCAATATTATCCCGATTAAGCACAAACATATGAGAAAAAGCGGTCGCCTCATATAAACCCCGCGCCTCCTTATTATTGTTAAGATGTCCGCTAATGCGGACGTAAATCAAGAATTCATACAAAAGATAAGATCGCTTTCTCTTTTGTTAAGATGTACGCTTACGCGAGCGAAAATCAAAAATTCATACGAAAGTTAAGATCACTTTCTCTTTTGTTGAGATGTCCGCTATCGCGGACGTAAATTAAGAATTCATACGAAAGCTAAGATCGCTTTCTCTTTTGTTGAGATATCCGCTATCGCGGACGAAAATTAAGAATCCTTACGAAAAGTAAGATCGCTTTCTCTTTTGTTAAGATGTACGCTATCGCGGACGTAAATCATAAATTCATACGAAAGTTAAGATCACTTTCTCTTTTGATTATTGCGTCGTTTCCGGCGTCGTAATTAAATCAAGATTTCGTTCATAGATGGTATTGAAACTATATTGATCTTGAAAGATTCCGGCACTATTGTCATTAATGATGATCTGTACTTTGTTTACCGTTCCGAGTTCTGCCAACGAATTGACGATGGAGTAAATCGTAATTTCTTCACGCACATTATTGGTTCGCGTTAGGAAATTATCATCCAGATTGACATAGCAGATTCCATCTTTTACGGTAACGCTGATAATCTGGGTCGCAGGGTTGATGGTTGGATAGACTCCTTCTTTTCCCGGCCCTTTGATGAGTTCTTCCACGACAAGCTTTTCCATAGAGATGTTACTGCTATAGCGTTTGGTACGATGAGTCGATATCAACTGATCTCCGCTTTCGTTGGTAAAGTACAGTGTGATCGTTTCCTCAATATAATTGTTGATTTCACTACCGGAGTTGTTGATAAACTGATCCGCATTCATCCATCCCACCACATTATTCAAATTGTCGAACAAGGTATTACCTTCTACAGTGATTCCGACAAAGTTGATATCCGGATCTTGCGTGAGTGTCAGTACGAGCGCTGCACGAATTAAAATTTCCGTCGTCGGTGTCAGATCCAGATAAGCAGCATCCATATTTAGCAAGATCTTACCGTCTTCCAAAGAATAGCCTACCAAAGAAAAGCCCATATTTAAAGGTGCTTTGAGTCCGGCCGGATCGGGAGACACACATAGCGCGTTCAAAAGACTCGTCAATGGTTGCGCGCTATATTCCGGTGTGGTCAAATGTTCTGTTAATTCAATGCGCGTCTCCGAAGCATTAATATAGTAAATCTTATAAAAAGATCCACCGGCTAACTCTTTACGGCTGCAACCCATGATCCATAATACCCCGATCAAAATCAAGCAAATCCGACTTTTGCTATTCAATCCGCATCTCCTATCTCTCATTTCGTGAAGGGTCGATATAATTTAGCGGGATCCGTATCGAGAATCGGCTCCCCTCCCCTACAGTACTGGTGACGGTAATCGTCCCTCTGTGCATGAGCACAGCGCTCTTCGTTATCGCCAGTCCCAGACCCGTCCCCCCGATTTCTTTGGAATGAGACTTTTCCACACGATAAAATCTTTCGTAAATATGAGCTAAATCTTCTTCGGGTATCCCGATTCCGGTATCTTGCACCTCAAAGAGAAAGCTTTGATGATCCGCATCCAACAGTACCGTCACAGATCCTTGTTCTTTATTGTATTTGATCGCATTGTCTACAAGATTGGTGATAATGAGCGTCATCTTGACTTCATCCACTGCGGCTGATACGGTTCTGATACTTTCAAATGTCACGTCTACATTTTTCTTACGTGCGATCGGACGCAAGCGTTTCAAGATCAATTCCGTCAAATGGTTCATATCCACCATGGTGATATTGAGTTTCTGCGCTCGTTTGTCCATCCGCACCAATGCCAGAAGGTCGGTGATGATTTGATTTTCCCGATCAATCTCTGACACGATATCTTCCAGAAATTCCTTATATATCTCGATCGGTGCCGTACCCTGTGTCAACAAAGAATCCGCCAAAACTTTCATGGATGCCAGTGGTGTTTTCAATTCATGAGAGACATTGGCGACAAATTCTTGTCGCGAATCATCCAAAACCTTCATACGTACCAACATATGGTTAAACGCTTCTACAATTTGGATCGTTTCCGCGTAATCCGGTACGGAAATCGCATCAGACTCATAACCCGCTTTTACTTCATTGATCGCCTGTGTGATTCGATGAAAAGGTTTTGCCATGGCGATCGACAAAAAATAAGCGATTCCTATGATCGCAACTACCATGATCGTTTCTACAATCATCGCCTGACGATTGAGCAATTGCATAGTAGTATCGATCAGATTTGTAGATATACTCGTTAACAAAACGCCCTTGGTCGTAGGGATACTCGTGGTTTGCGTGGAAGAAAGAACGGAATTGTCAAGAATGGGGGTAAGCATCTCGATATAGCCATTCGCAGCGTCATAAAATGACGAGGGGGTACCGGTTCGAAAACATTGGATGACTTCCTCTGACACGATCGTCTTTCCGTCATTGATGTCATAAGTATCGGTGATGATCTTCAAATTGGAATTGATCACTTGAACTCTACCGTCGTAGAGGGTGGCGATGGTATCAAGTTCTGCATCAATGACGGCACGTGATGCGGAGAGAATGGTTTCTTGATTGGAGCTACTAGTCAGATAATTGTTGCTAATCAAATGGTTCGCGATGATCAGTAATTGATTTTGAACAGTCGTGACGCGGTTGAGCACACTTCTTTCTTCGTAATTGTCTACAATCCCATAGCGCATCACTACACTGGGGAGAATTCCCACTACCAAAATAATCACAAAAATACGCGCCTGTAGACTGCGCAGTCGTATGATATTGAGCAGTGTGGTTCGCACGGATGGATTCATGAATCAGACTCCTCTTGTCGATATGCGAAGCTATTGATAATAGTATCCAACGCCCCATTTCGTGTGTACATACTGAGGTTCGCTTGGATTTTGCTCTATCTTTTCCCGCAGTCTTCTGATATGAACATCCACTGTTCGAACATCTCCGGGGTAATCGGTACCCCAAATCATGGAAAGCAACTTGTCACGGCTATACACTTTATTGGGATTGCGCAGCAACAACTCTAAGACCTCAAATTCTTTGGCTGTCAGACCGATCTCTTTCCCATCGATGTAAGTGCGTCGCCCTTCGCAGTCTAGTCTCATGTTTTTCACTTCTATCACGCGAGGAGCTTCCGGCGCATTTTTCTTTGGGTCAAATCGACGCATGATCGCTTTGATTCGCGCTTTTACTTCTAAAATATTAAAGGGTTTGGTGATATAATCATCGGCTCCATACTCTAAGCCGAGAATCTTATCCATATCGTCCCCTTTCGCAGTCAACATAACGATCGGAACCATGGAAAACTCCCGAATCTGTTGGCACACCTCATACCCACCGATCTTGGGCAGCATCAAATCCAACAATATAATATCATATGCATTTTGGTGTACCAGCGCGAGTGCTTCTTCGCCGTCGTACGCGCAGTCCACCTCCATCCCATCCTGTTCGAGACTAAAACGAATCCCTTTGACAATCAATTTTTCATCATCTACCACCAAAACTCTTTTCATATCGCTCCTTATCGACAAGCGAAAACGAAGATCTCGATCTATTCCGATTCATCGGTTTGCAAAGGGAAGATACGCGTCTGTGTATACGCTGCGTATTTTCGAGAGAACAGCACCTTATCCGACAGTGATCTTTGATTTGATTTTCGCGAAAGCGGACTCTTTGATACCCGGCACCTTCATAATATCTTCAATCACAACAAACTCGCCGTATTCTTCACGATAGGCTATGATATCTTGCGCTCTGCTCTCTCCGATACCCGGAAGTGTCGTGAGTTGACTGCTGTCTGCTGTGTTGAGATTGACAATACCGTCCTTGGTATTTTGAAATTCTTTTTCTTTTAAAATACTCTCTTCTATCGTTGGAATGTCCAGACACTGTGCGTCTTCTACAAATGCTGCCAAATTCACTGCATCAATATCCGCGTCTTCCCGAAAGCCTCCCGCTGCTTCCACAGCTGCCTGCGCTCTGCTTCCAAGTAATAACTTGACCACACTTGGGGTATTCACCGCGCCGCAGACATAAACGTACACGAAGGAATCATTCTCCATTGATTCTTCGCTCGTCTGCGTAGATTCCGTCTCGGATGATCTACTTTGGGAAGTTTCCAGTGCTAACACGAGTTCGGACTCTTTCGCACTACAACTTGTTAGCGTCCCTCCTACATATAGTAGGATTGCCATGATAAGCGCTTTGCGGTTCGCTATTATGATTCTTTTCTGAAGCTTTTTCATCAGGTATTGTTCCTTTCTTTGTTTTGATTAAGAAAGGAAGGCCTCTCAATACTGTGTCCCTAATTGTAAACCAATTGTGAACAACTTACAATAAGCAACTATAGAAAGTGAAGAAAAAGTTTGTAGGTAGGTTGCAGTTCACGGGTTCGCCGATCTACGTTAAAAGCAATGTATCCCGGACGAACCGCACAGAGTAGGGGACAGTTTTGGGTGTTAGACTCTCT
>JAISHZ010000044.1 GCA_031262285.1 Lachnospiraceae bacterium
ACAGATTTCACATATACTTGAGGTTTGGCATTTACCAAAGGCGGAAAGTCTTGCGCCATTCGCTCTTGCAAATCGGGTAACATCTGCTTGGGACTTTGATAGGGAAATGCACGATCCAATTCGTATGAATAATCTGATAAGATAAGATCTTGATGATCTGTCAGTAACTGATGAAGAGCACCAAACTCTGTTTCTAACTGTGTTGTTAGCATCTTTTTGATCTGTGCAATGTCCCGGTTTGAACCAGTCTCTGATCGCAAAAGCAATTCATAATATGCCGCTCCTTCCGGTTTACTACCCAGACCTTCCAACGCGATGGTTTCATCTTCCAGAACAAATAACCCATCATATAAAGCTTCATACGCCGGCATCAAAACAGTTGACAATAACCGATTATTTTGCGCTATATAATACTTAGCCTCCTCACGCGTGATCGTTTCTTGCTTATAAAGATCCTCCAACCGCTCGACAAATGTCGTCTGTAAAAAATGATCACCCGCTAATAGCGACTCTTTCGTTAAGATCGTCTCGCACTGCGTCAGTACCTTTTCCAATGATAAAGAATTCATGAACAAGCCTGCTTTTGCTTTTTCTTGCTCATATACGACCAATGAATCAAAGTATTCATCCGTTTGATTCAGTAGTTCCAAATAATCTTCGACATCTTTCTTGTTTCGAAAGGAATACTCTGCCAATAAAATAGGAAGCTGTGTTTGCATTCCTGAAGCCGGGGAAAGCGGTTCCTGATAATAGGGATAACCACTCATTGTAAGAGCGGTTTCTAAGGCATTTTTTAATAACCGATATGTATATTGTTGATTGTCCGGTAGACGGTTCGGATTGATTTTTGACAAAGTTTCCAACACTTCTTTCGTTTGCTCTTGTCCTTTTTGCTTGCTTTCTGCAGAATAAGCCGGAAGCACTGCATTGTAATCGTAAATTCCAAAATTTTCAGGATAGGCAAGCGTATAATGCATATTTAATGTATTTTGCGACATTTCATCTCGAAACAATGTATTAGTCATTTTTGTAAATCTGTGTTCATCTTTGTGGTATAAAAACAAAAAAATCGTGACTCCAATAAAAAAAAGAATTGCAGTCGCTACCACCAACAGATGCTTACGACGAAACCTCCCTTTTATTTTCTCTGTATTCAAGCTGCTCCTTCCTGCGATGTACTCTTATATAAGAATCTACTTCGCAAGCGGAAATGTTATTTATGTATATGCCATAACCAATTCGTCTATGACTTTGTCCGTAATATACCCGGCTCGTCTGGGATACACTGCCTCTAAATGTAGATCAGCGAAGATGTGAAATGTAACCAAATGCACGTTACAATTCACGCGCTCGCCGATCTACGTTTATCGCCAATCGATGCACAGAACCGCACAGAGAGTCTAACACCCAAAGCTCCCCTCGGCTCTGCGCGGTTCGTCCGGAATACATTGCCTTTAAAACGTAGATAGGCGAACGCATGGACTGTAACGAATAGTCACCGTTCGCAACTGAAAACTTCCTCGTAAGTCTTGACAATAAATAAAGATTGTCAGTATACTTGTGGATGTTCCAAAGAGCGAAATAAAGCTGATGAAAGGCAATGGAATACATGAAGCAGTGGTGGTCAGCTTATCAGACATTGTGGAAAAAAAGAGGATTCCGAGTAACGGCGGTGCTATCCGCCGTGTTTAGTTACGGATATTTAATTACCCATCATACGATAGGGATCGACGACACCCCCTTTCAAACTTACTTTCAGGAAGGGTTGTCTGCTGTAGTCGGTCGCTGGTTTTTTTTCATGCTCAATAAAATCGTACATGTTTGGGAATTGGCTCCTTTCTTGACCGATCTGGCAGGTGTTCTGTTGTTGGTTGCGGGAGCGGGTGTATGGACTTTGTTGGTTTATCGAATCTTCGGAGAGCGAATCGCAGATTGGGGGTACGGAATCTTCGCCGGGCTCATCATATCCAATCCATTGCATAGCGAAGTCTTTCCCTACTTTTTGCACAATGGGGTGGGTTGTGGATATCTATTTTGTGGAATCGCTCTTTGCTTCTTTTGGGAATGGAATCAAAAATCGATTAAGGTACGAATCAAAGGATTTTGTCCGCTGTTCGCGAGCGTTCTCTTCCTCTGGATGGCGATCGGGTGTTACGAATCCTTTATGATCGTCAATCTCGTTGGTATCTGTTTACTCTTGTGTTCTGAAAGAGTGCTGTTTGAGCACCCATCACAAAAATCGTTTCGTCTGCTCTTTCAAAAAATCCTCTGTGCCGGAGGTTGCGCTTTTGTGGCATTGATTCTTAGGAGCCTAATGGTTACTGTTGTAGTAGCGGTATTTGGATTGGATGGACTGACGGATATTGCGCCGCAACGCTCTATTATTGAAGTTTTGGAATGGATGAAAGAACCGCTTGTGATTGCGGAATTTGGAATGGTCGTGAAGCGGTTGTTCATGATGTATATCGCTTTTGGGTATGCTTATCTACCGATCGCTGTGTATGTGTCTGCGCTGTTCTTCATGACGATATTTGCGCTATGGAAAAGTATTCGTAAAAAAGATGGTTGGATTCTTGCGCTCTTTGTAAGTAGCTTTGCTGTTTCTTATCTGTTGGCGATTGTCGAGGGAAAAGCCACCTATTATCGTTCTGCGCAATTTTTGCCGATTGTATGCGCATTCGGAGGCTTATGGATCGTGTATGCGGTGTCACAGTTACGCATTACCTTTATGAAAAGAGAAGGAATTTATTCTCGACTTATTACAGGAATTTTGTGCGTATCGTTTGCTGCTTTGCTCTGGAATCAATGCGCGGATATGAACAAATGGTTTTATGTAGACGACTTGAAATACCAAGAAGCGAAGAACTCTATGCTTTCTGTCGCCTATGAATTGGAAAAGAATTTTACAACGGACAAGCCTATTCTCTTTACCGGTGATTATGTGATTCCCAAAAGTATCATAGAAGACGCTTATGTGCAATATGGAACGAAGACATTTTATCGGATTAATCGATTGGCTAATCTTTGGGAACCTCATTTGTTGGAGAAGTTTTATCGTCCCGAAGGGGTGTGGATTGCACAGACCCCGTCTTTGTCTGTTATCGGGTGGGGGAAAACTGCCTTTGGTTCTACAGCGGAATTGGTGCGCTTCTTTGCTCTTCATGGATACGAGATCAAGGTTATGGAAAATACGTCTTTACTCTTAGAAGAGGAACAATATGCCATACAACTTCCTTCTTTTCCAAAAGAGGGCTCCATTGTAGATCGAGGAGATTACATTTTAGTACATTGGTAAAAGTAGATAGGAGCAACATGATACCGATTTTGAAAAAATTACAAGTGCTTTTGAGCCGACGGCAGAAATGGCATATGGGATTATTATCCATTATGATGGTGATTGGCGCATTTTTACAAGTAGCTGGAGTGAGCTTGATCGTCCAGGCCATGACGATGGTCATGGATGTTACTGCTATTTCGCAAGAAGGATTGGTAAAAGACATTTATGAACTGCTTGGAGGAGGTAGTCAGAAACGTTTTACGATCCTTGTTTTACTCGCTTTGGTAGCGGTCATATTACTGAAAAACTTCTTTTTGTATATACAACAAAAATTGACATTGTCTTTTGTATACACCAATCAATTTTCCACATCTGAGAGAATGATGAAGAATTATCTGCGTCGTGATTATGAATTCTTTTTGAACGCAGATACGGCTATCGTACAAAGAAGTATTACTTCAGATGTAAACAATATGTTTGCTTTGATCTTAGCGTTACTTTCTCTTTTGTCCGATTGTATCGTTTTTGTCTTTTTAACGGTTTATTGCTTTATGCAAGATCCGATTCTGACAGTTCTGTTGGCGAGCGTACTGATTCTGTTGCTTGTGGTGATTAAGAAAGTCTTAAAGCCGATCATGTACAAAGCCGGAGAAGACAATCAAATGTATTACAGCGGATTATTTAAATGGATATCACAGACGGTTCAAGGGATCAAAGAGGTCAAAATAGCAGGGAAGGAAGCCTATTTTGTGCGTGAATATGCCAAATGCGGTCGTGGTTATGTGGAAGCTGTTCAAAAATATAGCTTATACAACAATATCCCCAAGCTGTTGATAGAATGTGTTTGTGTCGTATGTATGGTTGGATATATTTTATTTATGGTTTTCAATAATGTGTCGCCTGATGCGATGACGACAAGTATAGCGACATTTGCGGCGGCGGCTTTGATTTTACTTCCCTGCGTGAATCGTATCAACAATCAGATTACGTCGATTGCTTATTTTGAACCCTTTTTTATGGGTGTAAGTAATAATCTTCAAGACGAGATCAATGCGGAAAATACGGATTTTACGTTTGCTGCTAAGCAAGAAAGAAGACTGCCGCTGAGAGACAAAATCGAGATGAGGTCTATCACATACGCGTATCCGAATACGGAAAAGTTGATCTTTGACCAAGCGAATCTGACGATTCCGGTGGGGAAATCTGTGGGAATCGTGGGAATGTCGGGTGCAGGGAAAAGCACGGTGGTAGATATTTTATTGGGGTTACTAAAACCCCAAGAAGGCTCTTTGTACGCGGATGGCGTAGATATCATGCTTCATTACAGAGAGTGGATACAAAATATCGGCTATATTCCGCAGATGATTTTTATGCTGGATGATACGATTCGTAAAAACGTGGCTTTTGGGGTTCCGAACGAAGAAGCTTCAGAAGAAAAAATTTGGCGTGCATTACGCGAAGCGAAGCTTGACGATTTTGTACGTTCTCTCCCGAACGGTTTAGAGACGGGAATCGGTGAACGTGGAATTCGTCTTTCCGGAGGCCAGCGTCAGAGAATAGGGATCGCACGCGCTTTGTATCATGACCCGGAAGTCATGGTATTAGATGAAGCGACATCCGCCCTGGATCATGATACAGAGACCGCTATTATGGATTCGATTAATCAGCTGCACGGCAAGAAGACATTGATTATTATCGCCCACCGATTGGAGACCATCAAAAACTGCGATTTGGTATATCGAGTGAATGATGGGAAAGTACAAGTAGAGCGCGCAGACGGGAGCAAAATTTGAAAGTAAGGGAACTTTCAAACTCCTTGATTGATACGCGCGCCATTGGCGCGCAGACGGGAGCAATGTTTGAAAGTAAGGGAACTTTCAAACTCCTTGATTAGAACGCGTGCCTTTGGCACGCAGACGGGAGCAAGTTTGAAAGTAA
>JAISHZ010000058.1 GCA_031262285.1 Lachnospiraceae bacterium
GCAAACCTAAAAACATTCGAAATCCGCCCTATCGGGCTACTTTCTCATGTTTTTGGTGTCTCAATGTCATGTTTTTGTCTGCAAGCAGCCAAAACATGACCTTTCGACACTGGTATCAATTATCTTATGCGCTCCATGTGGCGAGCCACTTGATCATTTATGGTTACGAAAGATCTGCGTCGACAGAGAAAGAGCAGTTTGCGTCCGCTTTCACTGCGCGTATAGACGACATCGAACTTTTCGTTGTAATGTGACAGTGCTCGCCTAAAGTATTGCGCCCATTCTTGTTTTTTGGCAATAACTGTGGGGCAGGCAAAGCTAAAGAACGGACGATACCTCCTCACAATACCATTTTGGACAACGATGTAGCGCGGCTCTTTAATCGGTGTCAGTATCTCTTCCATCGCCTCCGCATAGATGCGTTGATCGCGGAGGCTCAAATTGGATGCAGATATCTGCACCATCCCCAACTCATCTGCATCCACTACAACCTTCCCCCCCGGTTCTATGCGCTGCGTATCACGCAATGTCCGCAGAGTTGCCTCCGCGAAGGCTTGCAAATAATTTTTGGATGACGAATGACGCAGATGTCGCGGCAACTGCATAAGTAGAATCACTATGAGAGCAAGGAAGATAACGGATACGCCAAGCATTGATAGAATTGCCTTGAAGCCGTCAACTTGCCAAATCTTGATGATGCTTAATATCCAAATACGAGCGGTAAACATCGTCAGTGAAAAGAAGAAAAAGATTGCCAGATAATTCACAAACCGGATCGGCTGTGGCAAAAAATCTTTGGGAGTCTCAACACTCTCAACAACCTTACAATCTTTGGTCGTAGTGATATTCTCCCATGTGGCGGCGACGCCTGAGCGATTTTTGGCGTATGCCAACATCGTCTGATTGATCTTTTCAATGCCTGCTTCATCAAACGGTGGTTTAATGATGTCAATACGATGCACACCATTTTCGATGACATCCCCCGAATACGCGGGACCCATGAAACAGTTAAATCGCCTCTTTAACATCTCGTAGTCTGTGGAAATCAATTCCTGCGAAGCGCCAAATATGATTTTTCCCGCTTTATCCAAAGGATTGGTTGCAAAAAACGTCGGCGGCTCGACCGTAACCAAATGCCAGATGTTTGCCACCTTTTCGGGATGATTTTGATCCATGCGGATCGCTCTGCCCCGCATTTGATTCGATAACACAAAGCTTCCCACAAAACTAGCCAATATCAATGAATTGATACAAGGTGAGTCCCAACCTTCTCCAAGCAGGGACTTGGTACCAATCAGGATATGTAAATGACCTTCCGCAAAGAGCTGACTGACAAGCTTTACTTTGGTTTTGTTGCCGCCGCCAATAGTAACTTCATAATGCTCTGTATTCGGGTAAGGTTTGAATGTGATTTGTGTATTGTACGAGGCGGCGAGTTGCGTGGCTGCTTCCATCGTGGATTTTGGCAGGATCACTAAGGAGCCGGACAAAACCCCGATTCCGCTCTCATAGGGCATTGTGCGACGCAATTCTTCAAAAATACTAACGGTTCCGATCTGGGAAGTTGTCTGATCCGTGCCGATGAGAGGAGTCAGATTTTTGCGGATATAGTCTGTTAGGATCAACATTTGCAAACCATTCCCCAAATCTTCATATTCACTCTTGGCGATCTCTTTGATAGAATTCATCTTGCCATAGGAAGAGACAAGCATGCGTTTGGTACGATCATCCATGGAGAGACAGACACATCGCTTCTCCAACATTTCGTATTCAGACAGGAGTTTCTTGATTTCGTCTCTATACGGATCAAGTTCTGTGGATTTTTCGATAAATAAGGAAAAGGCTTGATCCAAAGCTTCGCCGCGAAGGGGCAGAGGCGTCTTTTTGCCGGTAAGCAAAGAAAAGGCTTTGGGGGGAACCGAAATCTCACATTCAACAGCCAGAGAAAGGAATAGCGCCATTTTGCGGGCATGATCATAAATGAAATCGGTTAAGTCTGTCTCTCGTCGCATTCCGCGCAATACATCTTGGGTAAAACGAACAAATGAATCGCAATGCCCGATCGCACTGAGCGCTTCACGGGATCGCTTTTGGTGATCTACAAGCTGCGCTCGTTCTTCTTTAGAAGGATAACAAAAGTAAATATAGTCTTGGTGGGGACACAAGGTACGTTGTTTCACGAGCTGGGGCACAAAAATCTCATCGTCGATCTCGCCGCAACAATCCACATAGCGATTCCATTCCTCCGGGGTGGAATCGTAGGGTGGCGTAGCGGTGAGGGCAATGATGCGAACGTCTTTTGATAACTTGGACAAAAAGAGTTCCAGCGCTTTTTGCCAGTCTCTCTTTAGATGATGTGCTTCATCCAAGCAAATGGTCAGAACTTCTTTGGCGTTGCACTGTTCCAAAAGGTCAAAGTTTGAAAAATCCACGATTTCTGCCGGTTGCTCCGTGTCGGTGGGATCGTCGTTATCCTCACCCGGTTCATCTTGGAGACGACAAGATTCCAAGCGATTCATGGCTGCGTGGAGTGCTTGGTAAGTCACACAGGTGAGCGGCTTGATGTTCGTCAATTGGAAAGAAACAAGATCTTTTGCCTCGCTCGGATCAGGCAGAAAGTTTTGGGCAAATCGATCTCCCCACTGGTTGCGGATCGTCGTAGTCGGTGCGAATACGATTGCCGGGGAGCAATACTTGCAAATCAACTCTAAACCGAGGATGGTTTTGCCGGAACCCGGCGCGGCGACGATATGCAAACGCCTATCCTTCATGTGTTTTGCTGCGTTGTCTAAGATGGTCTGTTGATATTCCCGGAAAGTTCCTTTAAAATGGTATTTCCCTAATAAGTCTCGCATATGTCCCCCTTATATTGTGTTGGTAGGCGTCCGGTCTTACAGCCGCAGCCAAAGTTTGACTATAGCTTACAAAATATTTGTCTTCTTGTCAACAATATCCTATAGACAAATCGAACACACGTTTGTATAATGGATAAGTGGTGAGCCACTGTTATGCGAAAGGTTGAAGTAAAGCCATGGAGCGAGTGATTTTTCACATTGATGTTAACAGTGCTTTTCTATCGTGGGAAGCGGCATATCGAATCAGGCATTTGGGTGACTCTTTGGATCTTCGAACGATTCCTTCCGCTGTGGGCGGAGATCAAAGTAAGCGTCACGGGATTATTTTGGCCAAATCCATCCCGGCGAAGAAATACCGCATTCAAACCGGCGAAGCGCTGACGGATGCTTTGAAAAAATGCCCGGATCTGGTATTGGTACCGCCCA
>JAISHZ010000070.1 GCA_031262285.1 Lachnospiraceae bacterium
GTAAGATCGCAGATTCTTTGTCGGCTTCTGCACGTAAGATCGCAGATTGCTTCGCGCCTTCTGCTTCCAGAATATTGGCTCGTTTCTCGCCTTCCGCACGCGTAACCGCTTCACGACGCTCACGCTCCGCTTTCATCTGACGCTCCATGGCGTTTTGAATCTCTGCCGGAGGTACGATATTCTTGAGTTCGACACGATTCACTTTAATCCCCCATGGATCCGTAGCAACATCCAACGCAGCTCGCATTTTGGTATTAATCGTTTCGCGTGATGTCAGCGTCTGATCCAGTTCGAGATCACCGATAATATTTCGTAAGGTGGTTGCGGTCAAATTTTCAATCGCAAGCATGGGACGTTCTACCCCATAGGCAAATAGTTTCGGATCCGTAATTTGATAAAACACAACGGAGTCGATTCTCATCGTTACGTTATCTCTTGTGATTACGGGTTGGGGTGCAAAGTCTGCGACTTGCTCTTTTAAATTCACTTTTTTTGCCACTTTGTCAATAAAAGGTACTTTCATGTGGAATCCCACTGACCATGTCGCTTGATATCCACCTAAACGTTCCACAACATACGCTTGTGCTTGTGGTACGATCTTGATACAGGATATAAAAATAAGTAATAGCAATGCAAATAGCACAATTAAAAATATCTCCATAACTCCTCCTACTGCCTTTCATAGGCAACCACATGATTCACTCACATTCGTGTTCCTTTTGCATTCGCATTTCGTGAATGTTGCTCCATACCGTATTGATCGGAAAGTTGATTCTCATTCCGAGTCTTTTACGATGAGTTTTACCCCTTTAATCGCCACAATGCGTAAAACGGATCCAATCGGATATTTCCCATTTTCCTCAAAACTTCTGGCACTCCATTCCTGTCCGTTCACACTCACTTGACCGTTGCCAAGTAAATTGTTGATTTCCGCAGTGACCACTGCTTGCTTACCGATAAGACCGTCGACGTTCGTTCGCTCCCGATTGCGATTGAAGTATTTGAGCGCAATCGGTCTGGTGAAAAATACCAATACGAGCGATGTTACAAAGAAGAGTACGACCTGTATCGGAAGCGGTATCGATAAAATAGCGGCGATCAACGCCACTAATGCGCCACCGGCAAACCATACAGTCGTTAACCCCAATGTGGCGGCTTCGATTGCCAAGAGAATCACCATGACAACCAGCCAAAATACAAGTTGAAACATAAGCCCTCCTTTCGTTTCCCTTCCATGCTCTCTGAAACTGTTTCGTCCTCTCCCTATGACTACCCAAAAATTAGGTTTTATCCTCCATTCACGTGCTCCGGGACTGCACTTAGTATAACAATTTCGAATTAGCTGGACTAATACCGAATCTTATGAAGGATAAATAACGTATACGATTTAACAGTTTTTTTCTGATGTCTTTGCTTTTGTATTAAGTCCAGATAAATGCAAATTTCTTTACTATTATGTGAATTGACTTCGCTGTCTCACGTATAACATATCTTCATAAGCCGACTAATATTGATTCACATTAAGGAGCAAAAAAGCATACGAATACAAAGTTTTCTTCTAATATATCTGTTTTTGTATGAAGTCCGGATAAATGCAAAGCACTATACTAATATAAACGTTTTTAATTATCTTTATGTTTCAACCCGGAACGCTTAAGAGTATTACTGTGATCCGGCAACTTAATAACATTAAGTTAATTAAATTCACTTGTACTAATGTGTGACCGGATACAGTAAAACGTCTCGAAACACCCGTAATACGTTTTCATGCAGTATCTTGTCGATTACAGAGGATGACAAACCGTTTTTATGAAACGCGTCACTCAACAATTCGATCTGATCAGCACCGGTCAAGACTTCCGGTGTATCGATCCCGTCAAAATCACTGCCAAGACCCAATACTTCCGCTCCTCCGACGTGGATGATGTGAACTGCGTGAGCGACTATTTCGGAAAGTGTATCAAAGGCTTGCGCTTTTTCCTTGGTTCGTCGCAGAAAATCATAATAGAAGTTCAGTCCCATCACTCCGCCTTTTTCAGACAAGGCACGAATCTGATCATCGGTTAGATTGCGTGGATGCGCGCACAATGCTCGTGCATTGGAATGACTCGCCACAAATGGTCGTTTCGACATTTGCACGACATCGGCAAAACCGGCATCCGATAAGTGGGAAACATCTACGAGCATTCCCAGTCGTTCCATTTCCTCGACAAACGCTCTTCCCTTCAAAGTCAGTCGTCTTGACTCTTTCAAAGAAATGTCCTGTGTTGTCTTCTGTGATGTTTCCTTCCCATTGATTCTCACTCTCGGCAGGCTTGGACTTCCCAGTTCATTTTCATAATTCCATGTGAGCGTCATCATCCGTACGCCTCTATCATATAGCATACGAAGTTTCTCTATGTCCCCCCGGCAGACACCCCCCTCTTCTACACTTAACAAACAGGATATCTTTCCTTCTTTTTGGATATGAGCGATGTCAGAAATGGATGTTGCCAAGCCTGCCAAATCGTTGTTCTTCAACAGTTCCTTTTCAAAAAGCTCCAATTCTTCAAGGACTTCCTTCCATGGATCAACTACCGTATTCAGATCAACAAATAGTGCAAAGCACTGGAGCAGATACCCCCCTTTCTCCAATTTTCGCAGATCCACATGACAATCATTCTCACGAAGCGAATATGGTGTGCCCTTTTGTTGTCTCTTACGCAACGCGTGTATGGTATCACAATGCATATCTACTATCGTGTTTTTCCTCATATTTATTCCCGTCTGCGCGCCACCGGCGCGCGTACCAATCATGGAGTTTGAAAGTTCCCTTACTTTCAAACTTATTCCCGTCTACGTGCCAACGGCACGCTTACCAATCAAGGAGTTTGAAGGTTATAGTGCCTGCGTAAAATGTATGCTTGACTGTATCGCCGTATGTGTTCTACCCTCTGACAGAGAAATCCACCCCGGTTTCATCCGGCTTCTCTTCATCGAATACGTAATCCTTACCGGGTAAAATCGCATTCATCAAAATGCCGACCAACGCGCCGACTGCCAACCCGGAAAGGCTGATCGTGACACTTCCGATGTGAAAAGCGATGGATCCCAGCGTACTGTAGTTAATCCCGATCGCCAACACGAGGATCAAAGCGGCGATGATGATATTGCGCGACTTGGAGAAATCAACACGCGTTTCCACGATATTGCGTACCCCGACTGCGGAGATCATACCATACAACACGAGTGAAACACCGCCGACGGTAGCCACAGGCATACAACTGATCAGCGCTGCGAATTTGGGGGAGAAGGAGAACAATAAAGCAAAACCTGCTGCGATGCGGACTACTTTGGGGTCATACACTTTCGTCAGGGACAACACTCCCGTATTCTCTCCATATGTTGTATTCGCGGGAGCTCCAAATAATGACGCCAAAATCGTCGCCAAACCATCCCCTAAAAGAGTACGATGTAACCCCGGCGCTTTGAAATAATTAATACCCACTGTAGAGGAAATCGCGGAGATATCTCCGATGTGTTCCACCATCGTAGCCAAAGCAATCGGCATGATGGTCACGACAGATGTCAGTAATAAAGAAACATCCAAGTCCTTGAAGATCGAAAACACAGTCGCATTCCAGTGTATGGGAAGCCCGAACCAGTCTGCCTGCGCCAAGGGTGCAAAGTCAACTTTTCCAAATATCGCGGCGATCACGTAGGATCCCAAGACACCAATGATGATCGGGACGATCTTGATCATCCCCTTTCCCCAGATGTTGCTGATGATCACGAGTGCAATCGCAATGACCGCGATGAGCCAATCATTGGAGCAGTTATCAATGGCGGATTTGGATAAGGTTAAACCTATCGCGATGATAATGGGACCTGTGACAATCGGAGGGAAGAATTGCATGATCTTTTTGGTTCCAAATACTTTGATCAGTAACGCCAGTAATAAATACAGTAATCCTGCGCATGCCACGCCAAATCCGGCATACGGAAGAAGAGCGCTTGCGCTTCCGTCTGCGCCAAGCGGCGCAATGGCGGCGTATCCACCTAGAAACGCAAAAGAAGATCCCAGAAATGCCGGCACCTTCCACTTGGTCAAAAAATGAAATAGTAACGTTCCCACACCCGCAAATAGTAATGTCGTGGAGACATCTAACCCGGTAAGCAGCGGAACAAGTACCGTTGCTCCAAACATCGCAAACATATGTTGGAGACCTAGGACTACCATTTTAGGTGTCCCTAATGACTTGGCGTCATAAATCGCGCCGCTTACGGCAGTCGCTGTCTTGTTGGCAGCTGCCTCTTTTTTTGGTGCAGTGTTTTGGCTCATTGTGCTTTCCTCCTTATGACGGTTGTCAATTTCTAATTGAATCTATCATATATGGTGACTGAAAATCAGTCAAGAGAAACCGCATGAGCCATCAGAAACTCTTTCCAGATCGATATATACCGTGCTTTTAAATGAACCCCGTCAAATGTATAGCTTTCTTCCAATCCTCCCTCCGCATCACACACACAAGAATTGACATCCAAATAATACACCCATACATTGTCGCAAAGATTCGCGATTCCCTCGTTTCGTGCTTCTATTCCGGCATTGTTGATATAATCTCCTTGCTCGGAACGCTTCGTCGATACTTTCATAATGGATTCCAAATAGAGAATCGCATCCGGCTGAAGTTCTCGAATATGCGCTACTACTTCAGCGTATTTCGCCAAAAACGTTTCCACCGTTCCGGTTCCCATCTCATTGATTCCGATCATGAGATATATTTTGCTAAATTTGTTCTGTTGTAACCCTTCTTCTACCGTTAGTTTTTCATCTGTCCCTTCCTGCGGGACAATCTTGGCGTCAAAGATCTTGTACACCGTCAAACCTGTGGAAGCATAAAAGGTGGCGGTATTTTCAAGTCCGCCATAATCATACATTCCTACTGTTCGGGAATCTCCCAAAAACAAAGCGTCCTCAAAATACGTATCTGTTACGGATTCATAGGTTACTTCCGATGGATCTCTATATAATAGTTCTTGTATAGGTGTATCCTCTGTGGTGTCTGACGATTCAGCTCCCTGCGTGTCGCTCTCATATGGTGGTGTTTGAAGCATTTCGTCGTCGTATTTAGTATGTTGCCGTTTTGATTCATTGCCAACCAAATCGCCGGGAAGTGCTTTTCGTGTCACAAAGTCGATTTCGAATAATCGAAAAGGTACCATCTCATTGGATGGAATTTTACTGACGCTGTTGGCTCCGATGGATATCGCAAATTGAAGCGTTCTACCAAATCCCGATTCTTTTAAAAAAGCAATGGCTAAAAAGAGAATCCCCGATAAGATTAAACAGCAGAAAAATGACCATTTCTTGAACCACTTCATATAAAAACTCCTTTTATCGAGCGTGTACATAAATTCCAATCGCAAGTACCTCTTTTGTGCTGATCGGATTCTAGTTTAAAAAGAAAAGTACCGAAACACATTCTGTCCTTCTTCCCATATGCGCCAGATACAAAGCCAAAACAAGGTACCGATCGCTAATTGACCAATAAAGGTTGTCTGAATTTTTTGATACACGAACTTAAGAACCGGCGTACACGCTACAAGACCTGCAAGCAACAGGAACCGATATTGCATGAACGCTGCCATCCAATCTGAACTTTTCGCATTGATCGCCTCGATCATCCCAAACATTCGCCCCAGATAGATCAGCAATTGTGAAAAGTCAGTAATTGCAAAGCACATCCAAGTCACTGGAATCACAACACACACATATATATGAGGTAAAATCTTGAATCGTCCCCAAAAATGAAAACGACACAAAAGCCGTTCCAAAGCAATGAAGAGAAACAAAGACATCGACCAGAGCAAAAAGTTGAGTGAACTTCCGTGCCAGATACCGGTCAAAAACCAAACAATAAACAAATTGAAATAGGTACGCGCTTTTCCCGCACGATTTCCTCCCAAGGGGATATAAACATAATCGCGGAACCATCCTGTCAGCGTCATATGCCACTTACGATAAAATTCTCTCACCGATGTCGCCATATAGGGATGGTCGAAGTTGTCCGGTAGTGTGAGTCCGATCATCTGACCAAGACCTACAGCCATCATGGAATATCCGTAAAAATCAAAATATAAATTCATGGAATATGCGATTGCTCCCAGCCATGCCATCGGCACCGACAAACTGATAAAACCCGTAACCTGTACCGCATTCCAGAGTGTCGCGATTGGATCTGCTAAGAGGACTTTAAGTGCCAGTCCATATATGAACGTCATCAACCCACTTTGCATTCCGCCCGATGTTAGTTCCGGCTTTTTCAATTGTGTAGATATGTCTCCATATCGTACAAGTGGACCGGATATTAATTTCGGAAACATACATATCGCATTCGCATAAGACAGTAGATGATGCTCCGGGTCGATTGTCCCTCGATACACGTCTATCAAATAGGATAACGCTTGAAATGTATAAAAACTCATCCCAAGCGGAAATCCCAAAGAGGCTCCAAGACTCTTCGTCAAACCCAGCATACCGATGTTGATCATCACCGCAATCCATAAAACTGCTTTACGGCGATCGAATCGTGGTCTGTTTATGTTGCTCTTTTGATTCTTCCTCTCACCAATATAACAGCCCCATAAATAGTTGATTCCTACAGAAAGCAAAAGCACTCCCACGTATTTTGCATTCCCATAACAATAAAATACCAGGCTCCCCACAAAGAGTATTCCGTTACGGAATCGATTCGGAATGATTCGATATAAAATCAGAAATAGCGGTAGGAAAAAGAGAATAAATTCCAAACTGCTAAATAGCAATATTGTTCACTTCTTTCTATGATGTGTAGATCATCAGCTTCTTTATTCGATTTAGCGATATCTAGATCCCAAGTAAATGACATCGATTCACAAGTTGAAGTAATTTGTTGATGTATTATACGGAAGTTCTTTTATAACTTTGCTTATTTTGTGAATGTTCTGACAGTTTTGATCGACTAATATTGGTTACAAACAGTATCCCATGTAACCCGATTTACTATTGAAATGTTTGCAAGCAAAAACGCTTTCAAGCTAAAACTGCTACTTTATATAATATTTTTTTGTAGAACATTGTCGTTGTTTCGTGTCTGTTACTCCTATTTTAGCTTGCATGAACCTTCAAAACAAGAACAAATTCTTTACTTTTTGATTACTTTTTGTAATAAATTTGTCATTCTTTGTCTTTCGGTAACCTTTGCTTTCTGAAAAAGTGTATTTTGGCTTTTATAGAATTTCTCTAATTGTCGCACATCTTACTGTATCATGATATATTCACATTTAATCTGACAATTTAGCAAAAAGATGTTATTTACTTTTTGACACAATTGGTCTATACTGACCAACATAGAACGCAATGGGGCGCAGAAATTTTCTGCGCCCTTTTTTGCATAGGATCAACTCCAAGAATCAATGTTCAAAAATAAGAAAACGAGGAGAACATTATGTTTGATGCAAAAATGGATACACCGGTTTCGCGACTTTATCAAGAGCAGTGGGAGCATGACAACTGCGGGATTGGAGCTTGCGTAGATATCAAAGGGCGGAAAAGTCGCCAAACAGTAGAAAACGCACTCAAAATCGTAGAAAATCTGGAACATAGAGCCGGGAAGGACGCAGAAGGTAAAACAGGAGACGGCGTCGGCATTTTAACACAAATACCACACAGCTTTTTTACTCGTGTTACGAAATCTTTAGGCATGACGATCGGCGCAGATAGAGAATATGGTGTGGGAATGTTCTTTTTCCCACAAGAAGAACTTCGCCGCAATCAAGCTAAGAAAATGTTTGAAATCATCGTCGACAAGGAAGGTCTGCCTTTCTTAGGTTGGCGTGAAGTTCCAACATATCCGAATGTGTTGGGGCACAAAGCTGTGGAGTGTATGCCCTGCATCATGCAAGCTTTTGTGAAAAAACCACAGGGTATCGCCAAGGGACTGGAGTTTGATCGTCGTCTGTATATCGCCAGACGAGTGTTTGAACAATCCACCGACGACACCTACGTGGTCTCCCTTTCCAGTAGAACCATCGTATACAAGGGAATGTTTTTGGTAAACCAACTGCGCACTTTCTACGCGGATCTACAAGCACTCGATTTTGAGTCTGCGTTGGCAGTGGTTCATTCTCGTTTTTCCACCAACACGAACCCCAGTTGGGAACGCGCACATCCTAACCGCTTTATTGTCCACAATGGAGAGATCAATACGATTCGCGGGAACGAAGACAAAATGCTTGCTCGCGAAGAAAATATGGAGTCCGAACATTTAGAAGGACAATTGCACAAAGTATTGCCCGCTATTAATAAGATGGGCTCTGATTCCGCTATGCTGGATAATACTTTAGAATTCCTTGTGATGAGTGGAATGGAACTTCCTTTGGCAGTGATGATCACGATACCGGAACCATGGGCAAACAACAAAGCCATGAGTCAAAAAAAGAAGGATTTCTATCAGTACTATGCTACGATGATGGAACCATGGGATGGTCCGGCATCGATCTTATTTTCCGATGGGGATATGATCGGAGCCGTACTGGATCGAAACGGTCTGCGTCCTTCCCGCTATCTGATCACAGAGGACGATCAGCTGATTCTGGCATCCGAAGTCGGTGTACTGCCGATTGACCCGACCAAAATCAAAGTCAAGGAGCGCTTACGCCCCGGCAAAATGCTATTGGTGGATTTGAATAAAGGTGAAGTGATTGAAGATGATCATATCAAAGATCAATATTCCTCCGGACAGCCTTATGGAGAATGGTTGGATAACAATCTCGTATTTTTAAAAGATTTAAAAATCCCGAACAAGAGAGTACCCGAATTTGAGGAGGAAGAACGGCAGCGATTGCAAAAAGCATTCGGATATACGTATGATGAACTGCGCACGAGCATCCTTCCGATGGCACTGAACGGATCGGAGGCAATCGCCGCGATGGGCGTGGATACTCCTCTTCCTGTTCTAAGCACCAGTCATCATCCTTTGTTTCACTATTTTAAGCAATTATTTGCGCAGGTCACCAACCCGCCGATTGACGCTATTCGAGAAGAAATCGTGACTTCCACCACCATATACATTGGTACGGAGGGTAATTTATTAGAGGAATCTCCGAAAAACTGCAATATGCTGCGCGTGAACAATCCGATCTTGACCAATACCGATATTCTGAAAATCAAGAATATGAAAAGAGAAGGATTTCGCGTAGAAGTGGTTCCGATCACCTATTACAAAAACACAAGCTTAGAGAGAGCGATCGATCGTCTTTTCGTGGAAGTTGACAGAGCATATCGGGACGGCGTAAACATCTTGATTCTCTCTGATCGCGGTGTCGATGAGAATCACGTAGCGATTCCTTCCTTGTTGGCGGTTTCCGCACTGAACCAATATTTGGTTCGTACCAAAAAGAGAACCAGAGTCGCGTTGATCTTAGAATCTGGAGAGCCAAGGGAAGTTCATCATTTTGCAACATTATTGGGTTACGGCGCTTGCGCGATCAATCCTTATCTGGCACAGGAAAGCATTCGGGAGTTGATTTCCTCCAATATGTTAGATAAAGACTATTATGCAGCCGTAGATGACTATAACAGTGCTGTGCTTCATGGGATTGTGAAAATAGCGTCGAAAATGGGGATCAGTACGATTCAATCTTATCAAGGATCTCAAATCTTTGAAGCGATCGGGATCGCCAAGGAAGTTATAGATCGATATTTTCAAAATACCGTTTGTCGCATAGGCGGTCTTACATTAAAAGACATTGAGCAGGATGTAGATCACTTGCATTCACTGGCTTTTGAACCGCTTGGATTGGGGAATGATCTGACTCTGGACAGTCCCGGACATCACAAAATGCGAAGTGGAGCGCAGCAGCATCTTTACAACCCCGCGACGATTCATCTCCTACAACAGTCCACGAAGACCGGCAGTTACGAGATGGTCAAACAAAATACGGCAATGGTCAATGAAGAGGGTGGGATCAAGAATTTACGCGCTTTGATGGATTTTTGTTATCCCGAACAAGGAGTTCCTATCGAGGAAGTTGAGAGTGTAGAAGAAATCGTGACCAGGTTCAAAACAGGCGCGATGTCATATGGCTCGATCTCCAAAGAAGCGCATGAGACTATGGCAATCGCCATGAACCATCTTCACGGAAAGAGCAATTCCGGAGAAGGCGGAGAGGAACTGGATCGCATGGTCGGCGGCGTAGATCAGAATCCGCGTTGTTCCGCGATCAAGCAGGTCGCAAGCGGGCGTTTTGGCGTCACCAGTCGGTATTTGGTCAGCGCCAAAGAATTGCAGATCAAGATGGCGCAGGGCGCAAAGCCCGGCGAGGGCGGACATTTACCGGGAGGAAAGGTCTATCCGTGGATTGCCAAAACGAGACATTCCACACCCGGTGTGTCACTGATTTCCCCACCCCCACATCATGATATTTATTCCATTGAGGACTTGGCGCAGTTAATCTATGATTTGAAAAATGCAAACAAAGAAGCACGGATATCTGTCAAACTTGTTTCAGAAGCGGGTGTTGGTACGGTAGCAGCCGGAGTCGCCAAAGCGGGCGCACAAGTCATTTTGGTCTCCGGTTATGACGGAGGAACCGGAGCAGCTCCGCGTAGCTCCATCCACAATGCAGGATTACCGTGGGAGCTTGGTTTGGCGGAGACCCACCAGACGTTGATCATGAACGGTCTTCGCGGCAAGGTACGCGTGGAGACTGACGGGAAACTGATGAGTGGTCGAGATGTCGCGATCGCTGCTATTTTGGGAGCAGAAGAATTTGGATTCGCCACAGCTCCTCTTGTGACCATGGGATGTGTGATGATGCGCGTATGCAATCTGGATACCTGTCCGGTCGGCGTCGCCACGCAAAACCCGACGTTACGTAAGAATTTCAAAGGAAAACCGCAATATGTTGAAACTTTCATGAAATTTATCGCGCAAGAATTGCGTGAATATATGGCAGCACTTGGCGTACGTAGCGTTGATGAACTGGTAGGACGCACGGATTTGCTCAAGAAGAAAGACAATTTAACACAAAGACAGCAACGAATTGATTTAAGTTTAATCTTAGACAATCGCTTCGTGGGAACCGATCAAAAGGCAGTCTTTGATGCGGAGCAAATCTATGATTTCGCACTTGAAAAAACATTGGATGAGAAAGTATTACTGAAACGCTTTTCCAAAGCGATCGACAAAAAACAATCCTGTAGCTTAGAGGTAGAAGTCACCAACACAGATCGTACCTTCGGTACCATTTTGGGTAG
>JAISHZ010000089.1 GCA_031262285.1 Lachnospiraceae bacterium
CCATCCGGAGCGGGAAAGAGCAGACAAGTATACCGAGAAATGATCGCGCGTTCCGGTTCAAACGGTGAAGCCTCTCCCACCAACATCCTCATCATCGTACCCGACCAGTTTACGATGCAGACACAAGGAAGACTGGTGGAACTACACGAAAAAGGCGGAATCCTCCATATTGATGTTTTGAGTTTCGCTCGATTAACACATCGCGTGTTTGAGGAAATGGGAGGCAATCGCATTCCCGTACTAGACGATACCGGCAAAAGTCTGGTATTGCAAAAAGTAGCGACCTCCTGTGAATCAAAATTGCCGGTTCTGGGATCACACTTGAGGAAGCAAGGCTATATTCATGAAGTCAAGAGCGCACTCTCAGAATTCATGCAATACGGTATCGCTCCGGACGATTTGGATGAGTGGATTACCTGTTCGCAGAAACGCGGAGCGCTAAGAAGTAAATTGGAAGATTTACAGACGCTATATCGCGCTTTTACACAATACATAGAAGGACATTTCATCACAACAGAAGAAACTTTGGACGTATTGTGCAAAATACTGCCTAATTCCAAACTGATAAAGAAAAGCTTGGTCGTTTTTGATGGCTTTACAGGATTTACACCGATACAGGAACGTGTCATCACGCAGATCATGTCCCTCTCTGCGGAAACAATCGTTACCATTACCATGGGTGAAAAAGAAAATCCTTTTTCCCTCAAAGGAGAACAAGAACTTTTTTATCTCAGCAAAAAAACAGTCAACCGCTTACTTGCCCTCGCAAAGGAAGCGAATATAGAGCGTGGAAATGATGTCTATTTAACGATGGGAGAGCATTCCCGATTTGCAACAAACGAACCATTGGCGACACTGGAGCGAGAGCTATTTCGATCGCCGAATCAACCATATGGTTTCCCACAAGATCGCATTCGCATTTGGGAAGCTTCCTCTTTGCAGGAAGAAGTCAGACAGACGGGGCGGTTGATTTTAGAACAGATCCGTAAGCATAAATATGCGTTTCGAGATATTGCGCTGATCGTCGGGGATTTGGAAAGTTATGCGCCAAGCATCGAGGTGATTTTCGAGGAAATGGGGATTCCCTGCTTTTTGGATCAAACCAAAGGGATCGTTCTCAATCCTATGACAGAAAGCATCAAAAGCGTGTTACAACTTTTGATCAAAGATTTTCAAGCAGAATCGGTATTGCGTTATTTGAGAAGCGGCATATCGCCACTTCAGCCTAGAGAAGTGGATTTACTGGAAGAGTATATCGTGCAAACCGGGATTCGAGGGATGCGGAAGTGGGATGATTACTTTACGCGCAAAACCGCAGGAATGAGCGAATCGGAAGAAGAGTTGATTCAGCTCAACGATTTGCGGAAACGGTTCATGGACAGTATCGAACCGTTTTGCCATACGCTTTCTCTCAAAAAGAACCACCCGGCGAAAGAATATGTTGTATGCTTATATGAATTTTTGATACGAAATCATGTTCAAGATCAGTTGCTGGCATATGAACGCCGCTTTGATCAAGCCCAAGATGCATCACGTGCTAAGGAGTACGCGCAAATCTATCGTCTGGTGATCGATTTACTGGATCAGATATATGCGTTATTGGGAGAAGAACCTATTTCTCTACAAGACTTTGCGGATATCTTACAAGCGGGGTTCGGGGAAATCCGCGTAGGGGCGATACCGCAAAGCATCAATAAAGTATTGGTCGGAGATGTGGAACGAACCAGGTTAAAACAAGTGAAAACCCTCTTTTTCTTAGGTGTAAATGATGGGAATATTCCCAAAGGCGCGAAAATGGGCGGAATCGTGTCCGATATCGATCGGGAATTTCTGCGGGAATCCGGGATGGAGCTTGCGCCGACGCCAAGAGAGCAGATGTTTATTCAAAAGTTGTACCTTTATATGAATGTGACGAAACCATCGGAGTACCTTTATTTATCGTATTCCCGTGTCACACGAGAGGGGAAAGCGATTCGCCCCTCCTATTTGATTGACTTGATCCGAAAACTGTTTCTTGAGCTTAGCGTTGAAATCCCACAAACAGATCCTGTTTGTGAGCAGATCACGACCTATGGACAAGGTCTTTTGCATTTGGCAAATGAACTGCGGGAATATGTAGCCGGGCGAGACAATCGGGAACTATTCACTTTGTATACAGTATATGGACAAGAGCAGGAGGCGCGCAACAAGAGAGAGAGGATTCAAAACGCGGCTTTTTCACGCTATCAAGAAACCGGTCTATCCAAAGCGATCGCACAGGCGCTTTTTAGTATGAAAATCGACGACACATATGTTCTTGAAAATAGTATCAGCCGCTTGGAGACCTACGCCGCGTGTGCGTATCGTCATTTTATGGAATACGGTCTTTCGTTAAAAGAACGTTCGGAATTTTCGTTTGAATCGGTAGACATGGGGACGGTATACCATGAAGTTTTGGCACGTTTTTCAAATACATTGGAAAACAGTCCATACACATGGTTCAATTTCACGGAAGAGTATGCGGAACAATCTGTCGACGAACTTTTAACCGCATATGCATCACAGTACAAAGCAACCGTATTATATGACAACGCTCGCAATGAATATGCAGTGACGAGGATGAAACGCATCTTGACCAAGACGGTGCTTACGTTAAAAGAGCAGCTTGCGAAAGGGGTATTTGTGCCGGATGCATTTGAATTGTCTTTTGCATCCGCAAACGATATGAAAAGTGTCACGATCGCATTATCTGCGGAAGAAAAAATGATCCTGCGCGGAAGAGTGGACAGAATTGATATCGCGCAGAGTGAAGATAAGGTTTACGTGAAAGTGATTGATTACAAATCCGGTCCGCACCAATTTGATCTGGCTGCGTTGTATCACGGATTACAGCTACAGCTTGTGGTGTATATGAATGCAGCAATGGAAATGGAAGCAAGAAAGCATCCGGACAAAGAAATCATTCCTGCAGCTCTCTTGTATTATCATATTGAAGATCCGACGGTGGAAACACAAACAGAGCTTTCGGACGAAGAACTCCATCAACTCATTGCGAAAAAACTGCGGATGATGGGTGTGGTGAATGAAGCGGAAGATGTGATAGCCAAGATTGATCAGACCATGACAGATCGATCTGATGTAGTGGTTTTGGATCGAAAGAAGGATGGGACGTTTTCAAGCACTTCCAACGTGATGAGCAGAGCAGAACTGGATACTGTTTCCACATATGTAAGCCAAAAGATCAAGCAGTTGGGAACAGATATTCTTGACGGTAGGATCACATTGGATCCCTATGAGCGTCAATCTTCGATTGCTCCTAATGCCTGTACCTTTTGCCCATACCGGAAATCCTGCGGTTTTGATCCCTCGATTCCCGGTTATCGGATGAGAGAACTACCGGAAACGGACAAAGCTACGCTTATGCAAGAAATGGGGAAATCATAAATATGGCAGAAATAAAGCGAATATATACACCGGATCAGCAAAAAGTCATCGCCCTTCGTGAGCACAATATTTTGGTTTCCGCAGCAGCAGGCAGTGGCAAAACTGCAGTTTTGGTGGAACGAATCCTGGGAATGGTATGTGACGGCGACCATCCTGTCGATATTGATAAACTCTTGATCGTAACATTTACCAGCGCAGCAGCGGCTCAAATGCGAGAGCGGATTCGGCAAGGGATCATGGATCGACAGCAGCAATACCCCACCAATGAGCATATCAAACGACAAGTCACCTTGATTCACCATGCACAAATCACGACCATCGATAGCTTTTGCCTTTTTTTGATTCGAAACCATTTTCAAGAAATTGGCTTGGATCCTGCTTTTCGCGTTGCAGATGAAGGAGAAATCAAGCTGCTGATGCAAGATACCATGCAAGAATTGTTGGAAGATCGATATGCATCCAAAGAGGAAGCATTTCATCGTTGTGTGGAATACTTTTGTCCGGGCGGACGCGAGAAAGTCTTAGAACAGCATATCTTAC
>JAISHZ010000113.1 GCA_031262285.1 Lachnospiraceae bacterium
CAACCACCCAACACCCCCCACGGCTCTACGCGGTTCTGTGCAATGATAGCTATAAACGTAGATCGGCGAACCCGTGAATTGTAACGGATACTAGGCATTTTTCGGTAATGCTATTGACAAGTATGGTGAATTGTGTTACCAATAATAAACGGCGATCCTTGAGGTAATACGGATATTTTATACCAATTGGAATTCAAACGACGGTGTCATTGGATTATATGGAAGAGTAAGAACGAAAATATTGGAGGTATTTCTATCATGAATTACGATTTTAGCAATATCGAGAAAAAATGGCAAGACAAATGGAATCAAGAGCGTTCTTTTGAAGCGATTGATTTTCATCCGACAAAGCCTAAGTACTATGTTTTATACGAGTTTTATAATATCAGCGGGAATTTGCATATGGGGCACTTGAAAGGTTCGATACCTGCAGATGCGCTTGCACGATACAAACGTTTTTGCGGATACAATGTTCTGTATCCGATGGGTGGAGACGCTTTCGGTCTTCCTGCGGAAAATGCTGCTCTCAAGACCGGCATCAATCCCCATGACTTTGTTGCCAATGGTATGAATCTGGTGATGGATCAATCCAAAAAATTCGGACTCTCTTGCGATTGGGATCGTGCTTTTGCAACAAGCGATCCGGATTATTATAAGTGGACGCAATGGATTTTCCTAAAGCTCTTAGAAGCAGGCAAAGCATATAAGAAAAAAGCGTATGTCAATTTTTGCCCTAATTGCAATACGGTTCTTTCCAACGAGGACAGCCAAAACGGACGGTGTGACCGGTGCAATGGTGAAGTAGTTCAAAAAGAACGCTGGGTTTGGTTCTTGAAAATGCAGGAATATTCTGAGAAGCTGCTCGGAAATATCGAACGCATATCGATGACGGACAATCTGAAAGAGTCACAGCGAAACTGGATCGGAAAAAGCGAAGGCATCGTACTCACATTAGATATCGTTGACGAAGAGAACAATAAGCTTGATGTGATAGAAATTTTTACCACCTGTATTGAAACGATTTATGGAATCACTTTTGCGGTTATTGCACCGGAACACAGTATGGTTGACAAGCTTTATCGGCATATCCAAAACCCGGATGCGGTAGCTCAATATCGAACGGACACTTCCTTGCGGAGCGAATTTGACCGCATTTCGGATATCAAAGAAAAGACCGGATGTCGCCTTGAGGGATTGTACGCGATTAACCCTGTCAACAAGGAACGCGTGCCGTTGTACATCGCTGATTTTGTGTTGGCAAATTACGGAACCGGTGCTGTAATGGCAGTTCCTATGCACGATCAGAGGGATTACGATTTTGCAAAAGCCTTCGGGATACCGCTTGTTCAAGTCATAGAAGGCGATTGCAACCATCAAGCTGTCGAAAAAAGCGAATATCTGCATTCTAACGCTGCCATGATGAATTCGGCCGAATTTACCGGTCAGCCTGTTCTGGAAGCGAAAGAAAAGATTGCTACTAAGGTCATCAATATGGGAGTCGCCTCCAAAACAGTGAATTACAAAATGGGAGATTGGCCGTTCAACCGACAACGTTATTGGGGAGAGCCTTTTCCTGTTGTTTTCTGTGAAAAATGTGGTACCGTCGGACTGGATGAAGCTGATTTGCCGTTGCTTCTGCCGGATACAAAAGACTTTTCTCCTACCGAAACCGGAGACGGTCCCCTGTCCAAGGTAGAAAGCTTTGTGAATTGTCAATGCCCCAAATGTGGCGGACCCGCCAAAAGAGAAACGGACACTATGCCAAACTGGGCCGGTTCCTCATGGTACTGGTTACGATTTATCGATCCACATAACGATAAATGTTTGGCTGATATAGACAAATTAAAATACTGGGGAAGTGTGGATTGCTATACCGGAGGAACAGAACATATCACTCGCCATGTTTTGTACGCTTTCTTTTGGCAGAACTTCCTATATGAAATTGGTGCAGTACCCTCAAGAGATCCATTTATCAGAAAAATGGGAAGTGGTTTAATCCTCGATGACGAAAACAAAAAGATGAGTAAAAGCTCCGCAAATGGCGTTTCCCCAATGGAAATCATAGAACAATATGGAACAGATGTCACAAGACTTCACGTTCACTTTTTAGGGGGATACGAAGATAGCGTAAAATGGACCTATAAAGGCATAGAAGGCATCACCTCATTTATCAACAGAGTTTGGGCTTTGCAAGAAATGGTCAGCGGTGACGAGATCTCATCGCAACATATCTATGAAATAAACAGACTTATCAAAAAGATATCCGAAGATATGGAACAGTTTCACTTTAATACAGCGATTGCCGCGTATATGTCATTTATCAAACGAGTTCGCGCAGACGGATTTATTACAAAGGAAGAACTACGAATCTTCTTGATACTACTGAATCCTCTTGCCCCCCACATTACAAGTGAGATCTACGAACGACTGTTTGCCAAGAACATCCTGTCTGAAAACTGGCCTGTATATGATGAGAAATACCTCATGGAGGATACAGTTAGCATTGCAGTGCAAATCAACGGCAAACTCTTTAAAACGCTACAAGTGGGAAAAGGTATCTCGAAAGAAGAAGCACTAGCGGAAATCAACAAAAGCTTCCCGGATATTGATACCATCAATGCCAAACGAGTGATACACGTGAAAGACCGAATCGTAAATATCGTGAAATAATACAAACACTGTATCACGCATTCGCCGATCTACGTTTATCGTTTATCAATGCACAGAACCGCACAGAGTAGGGGGACCGTTTTTGGGTGTTATACGTTCTGTGGAGATGAGACCAAGTAAAAATGAGCGCTTGCTTGTGCGCTCATTTTTGCTGC
>JAISHZ010000116.1 GCA_031262285.1 Lachnospiraceae bacterium
TTCCCTACGTATATACTCATGTCCTCGTCCACCTTGGTATTCAAGCGAATGCAGTCCCCTACTTGTAAGTTGACAAAATCCGATACCATGATCTTGCTTTTACCCAGCACTGCCGTTATGGGTACGTCCACCTTACGCAATAAAGATTCAATGTATCCATCATAATCACCGTCATGATTCTCCTGCATGGTCGAAAACCAGTACTTTGTACTCAGTTTATCCATTACATCCTCTAATGTCAAGAAAGGAAGACAAATATTCATAATCCCTTCAACATCACCGATCTTGAGATTCAAAGTCACGAGCGCGATCGTATCATTTGGCGCGATCACTTGCGCAAATTGCGGATTGGTTTCTAATCGATTCAACAATGGATGAATATCGATTACATTTTTCCATGGTTCTCGTAATAACTGTGTAAAAAGCGCTAATATCTTCTGTATGATAGACAATTCTATTTCGGAAAATTCGCGAATACGTTCCAGTGGGTTGCCAGTGCCACCCAACATTCGATCTAACATCGCAAATCCCAGATTGGTTCCCAGTTCAATGATGATCGTCCCGGTTAAGGGGGTTAAAGCAACAATTCCCAATATAACAGGATTGGACAGCGCATTGGTAAATTCGCTAAAAACAACCGTCTCGGAGTTCGCCACCGACAATTGAACATTTTTGCGTAAATATACCGGTAAGTTCGTGGATATCAAACGCGCATAATGTTCAAAAATAATCTCCAAGGTACGTAAATGCTCTTTGGAAAACTTGGTAGGGCGATTGAAATCGTAGTTTCTGACCTGTTTCCCGGTGTCTTCCAACATATTGTTAACGTCTACTTCACCGGTGGCTAAGGATGCCAACAGACTATCTATTTCGCTTTGCGATAATACCTCGCCCACGCTGTCACCTCCTTTTCCAGGCAAACTTTTCGTTACTATTTACACTTACAGACGATCTTCTCACATTTGGTATCTCGTAGCAACCAATCGCAGCTGTCGTTACGCGATTAGGAGCTTGCGTTACAGAAATCGGATTTCTTTGATACGATCATGATCCATAAGCGACTTGCGTCAGTGCGATGTCATAGATCGTATTGTCCGTATCTCCAAATTGTTCTCTGAGTTCTTGTAAGATACTCTCTTTGAGATTCGCAAGATTCACATCCGCCACGCATTCATCCTTCGTACGGGCAGTCACAATACCGCTGATCACATTAGAGATCATATTGGTTCTGGAACTAATCGTAGTTTCGTCGATCTTTTTGTATCCTTCAGCCTTCGTATAGAGCATAATCGTCGCATAGAATGTAAGATATTGTGGGGTTGCGGCGATCGGGTTTCCATTCGCGTCTACCTCTCCGGAGTCCGGTGCTTTCAGCAGAATCGTCAGTTTATTTTCCAAAGGCACTTCTACCAGATCAATCGCGGATATGATTGGTTCTTCCGGTTCTTCATTTGCAGGTCCTGTCAATTCCAAACTCATCGCAAGACCGATGTCTGTAATCAACGCCGCCGTCTTTTGATTGGTACCCATCACGCTGATCAACATCACCGCCGTCAATACGATATTCACAATCAGTAAAGCTAATATAAAAACTGACATTAAATTCTTTTTCATCATACTCCAATCCGTGCGCTAAGAGCACGCATATTCATCAAACAATCTAAAAGTTCTTTTACTTTCAACTCTGCTCTTGTCCGCGTCCTAACAACACACATTTTCATCAAGAAATATAAATGTTCTTTCCTCTCTCAGAGATTTCCGTTATACATTTTGATTTCCACTCTGCGATTTCTTGCTCGTCCGGCTTCAGTGGCATTGTCCGCGATGGGAACATTCTCCCCTCGCCCGGAATGTTTGATCACGGCGGGGTCAAGCAGCGTATGATCTCGCAAATAATAAAAAACAGAAAGCGCTCGCGCACTGCTGAGTTCTTCATTGTCAGCAAAACGTCCATTGTGGATGGGCACATTATCAGTATGCCCTTCTACTTCAATCGTTCCTTCCGCGTAGCTCTCCAACAAAAGTCCGATTTGGTTTAAGATCGGAAAAGATTCCTCTCGAATCTGTGCTTGCCCCGATTCAAACAGAAAAGCACCGTCGAGTGATAACTGTACAAAATCTTCCGTTACAGAAATCTCCACTTGATCGGCCATATAGCTATCCGAAAGCGCTTCTTCCATCGCTTCCATCGTTTGTTCATTTTCTTTTAGATTGATTTGATCCAGAGCGGCCTGCAACTCTTGCTGCGTCTGCTCGCCTGGTGTACTTCCGTGTTCTTGTTCTGTTGGGTCGGTATCTCCTTCTTCCGTCTTGCCGGTCATATGAAGATACTCATCCAGCAAAGGTAGCTGACTGACGCCGCTGCTAACCATGATCCCTTCTCCAATGGCAGTCTGTCCACCGTCAAAGATACCCAGACTCGTTTGAATGGATTCAGCGGCAGCTTTTAATTTGTCCACATCAATCGTGGACATCGCGAATAGCATAATAAAAAAGCAAAGCA
>JAISHZ010000153.1 GCA_031262285.1 Lachnospiraceae bacterium
CCACCGGAATCCACGACACCCGCTTGCTTCAATACGGGAAGCATATCCGGTGTCTGACTCAACACGATTTCCGCATATTCTAATATCTTTGTAAAATAATCATTCAAATCTGTCACACCTTCTGCGGACAATTCTTTCGCTTTTTGTGCGCAACCTTTGGCGACTGTCAAAATAGTGCCTTCTTTGGGCTTCATAACAGCTTTGTAAGCGGTTTCTACCGCTTTATCCAAGGCTTCTGCGATGAGTCCGCTATGAAGAGAGGATTGCGATTGAATGGTTCTGGTAAATCCTCGCAAAAGCTGTGATAAGATCACACCGGAGTTGCCTCTGGCGCCGCGTAAAGATCCGCCGGAAATCGCTTTGCATAGGGACTCCATATCCGGGGTGTCTCCAAGCGCCACGACTTCCGCCGCCGCAGTCAGTATCGTCATCGTCATATTCGTACCCGTATCTCCATCGGGAACCGGAAAAACATTCAATTCATTTATCCACTCTTTCTTGACCTCCAGACTCTTGGCACCTGCTAAAAACATTCTGGAAAGCATTTTCGAGTCTAACTTATTTGAACTCACTTGATTACCTCCTTAATCAATGACTCTGACACCTTCCACATAGATGTTTATCTTCTCTATCGCGATTCCCGTAAACTCTTCAACTTTATATTTGACATTACTGATTAAGTTATCCGCTACGGCGATAATACTGACCCCATACGCTACGATCACATGAAAATCCAATGTCAACTTTGTGTCATTCAACGACACAGTGATTCCTCTGGTCAAACTATCCATTTTAAGAAGTCGTACCAGACCATCTTTCATATTGACACCCGCCATGCCTACTATCCCAAAGCATTCGATGGCAACGCTGCCGGCGTACTGAGCGATCACTTCATTATCAATATAAATACTTCCCATGCCAGTGTTGATAGAAGATCCTTTCATACAAACCTCCTTTGGTTGATTTACAGATATATTCCATCTTAACATTTCTTTTCCGAAAAGGGAATCCCAAATTTTATCCTAATTTTTCGATGAAATATACTTGCTTTTTTTTTTGCCTTCTGCTACAATCTTAGCGTTGCTGTACAAACACGTGATTTATCGTATCGCGGCTGTACCGGCATACAAAATGAAATTTCAGAAGAGACAGGGAGGTGTCGGTATGGCTATGTGTGATGTTTGCGGAAAAGGCGTCCAGTTTGGGCATAATGTCAGCCATTCTAATAGAAAGACTAACACAATTTGGAAACCGAATGTCAAGAAAGTAAAATGCAAAGTAGACGGCGTACCCAAAAGATTGCATGTTTGTACGCGTTGTCTGCGTAGCGGTGCAGTGGAAAGACGTTAGTCGATACACTGATCACCGAATCAAAATGGGATTGGACATGGATTAGGTTACGGTCAAAACAAGGAATGCGTTACACGAAAGTGTGGCGCTTTTTTTGGTGCTATTGAGCTGTTGGGCTATTGATGCTATTGTGTTATTGATGTTATTGATGCTCTTGATGCTCTTGATGCTAATAAGTCTTGCCTCCTCAGGCCTTCGCGTCAGAAATGGTCTCCTCGTCTAAGAAACGTTGGTATTCTTCGTTGATCGCTTGAATCAATGAAGCATCTCCGCAAAGGTTATCCGGATGAAAGATTTTGACCAAATCGCGATATCTTTTTCGCACAGCAAACGGACTCCCATTCGTACTTTCAAATAGTCGACCTGCTACATCGTCACGATATGGATCCTTGTTTCGATTTTCAAAACGATTCTTTTCTTGCTCAAAACTTTTTCGGTCATTTTCTAACATCTGAAATCCGTTTTTTAAGATTTCCATCTTTTTTTCAAAAAAGAGGCTCTCTTCCTTCAGACGTTTGTTTTCTGCCATTGTCTTTAGGCTCATCATTTCCAATTCTTCTCGAAATTCCGCACGCTCAAGTAAGAACTTGTCCTGTACGCGAACAAGTTCCTCTTTTTCTTTTTCCAATCTGATATTTTCTTGGAAAAGCCATAATTTCGCTTTTTTTAGTTCCTCATCGCTTTGCGCGTTTAAAACTTCTTCCCAGTCGATCATTCTCTTATCCCAAATGACTCCAAGCGGATTTTGATTGAATCTCTCCAACCATTATCCACTGCAAAAAAAATTATATCCCAAAAATAGTAAGCCGGATATAATGATTAACCCGATCAAACGATTGTTAATCAAAACCATCAATAACATACCGATCGCGATAAAAAAGATGATCAGACCAACAATTCGCTTTGCTTTCATCTTCGCTCTCCTCTTCGCGCACTTATGAGTATGCATCAGCGCATTTGAAAATTCCGTCGTTACTATACACCGGTCATATCTCGCCTAGTCAAAATTGTATAGAATACACAATTTACCAGGGACAGCAAAGGATTATTGCTATGAACGCTGAATTCGTGAATAGTAATGTTCTTATTTTCAAACTTGCTCACTCGTATATACTTATCCTATGCGTTGGAAGCGAAAAAGTGAACTGTTTTTAAGGGGTTTCGGGAAAAGCTGTTTTTTTTGCTTCTTGGTCAGACGGTAAGTCTTCCTTTTTGGTCGTAAATCGATCCACAATGTCCGGTATCATATCCAATATCTTCGTCGCAACATCTTGATTACGAATGTTCACGAGTTTGGTGACACCATTTTTAATGACCAACACTGCACTAGGCGTAATCTTCCCACCCATACCGCCCAATCCGGCAGCGGATCCTTTCTCCGATTTGTGAGACGAACTGGCAGCAACGCCAAAAGATACATCCACGAGCGGCATGATAATCGTATCACCGATGTGAGTCGCTTCGCCCACCACAGTCTTGGTGGATAATACAGTATCCATCCCTTTGAGAAGAGATTCTACCACTCCTTGAAATTGACTGTCTTTGCGATTCTCTTTTTCTGTCATGACATACCCTCTTTCCTAAGTTTATGAATCAAATGCCAAGTTCCTTTATCAAAAGCCAATACGATCACACTGCGTAAAAAAGTTCCGAGCCGAAATCGTCCGCTAATCGCCACTCTCCCGCTTAGTACCGCTTCTTCAAAATCGGGAGTGAAACTGAATCGCCATCTTGTAATGGACAGTAGCATCCCGATCGCTCCATATGCCAGACCTGTAGTGTCCGGAGATCCGGTCCCGAATCGGACATTACCCTTCATCTTGCGTGGTAATAAGCGCTTCCCCAATCGCTTCCCTTCTGCCAGAAATTTATGCAAAATGCGTTTGGTTTCCGCTTCCGCCCAAATCGATTGAACATGTTGGATTGGCTGATAAATCGCGCGTATTTTCTCAACCCACTGCGTTATTTTGGTAAAAAGGGGATTTCGTGTATCGTCGGAGTGTTCTCCCGAACTTTTGGTATCGGATGTGGTCGTGTCAGAAGATTGTCCGTCGAATGTTTGCGTTTCGGTTATTTGTACTTCTGATGAATGTTCATCAGTTGCGAGTTTCTCAGAGGAATGTGCGTCGGTTACGTGTCTATCGAATGAATGAGCGTCGGTTGCTTGTCTATCAGATGATTGAGCGTTGGTTGCTTGTCTATCAGATGAATGTGCGTTGGTTGCTTGTCTATCAGATAATTGAGCGTCGGTTTCTTTTCCCTCCGATGGTTGAACGTTGGTTATGTGTTTCTTGATTTTTTGTTTCTTGATTTTTTGTTTCTGAATCGTTCGTGTTTTAGATTGAAAACTAGTTGCTTCTGTTTGTTTGTCCGATTCCGAAGCGGAGGTTGTGGACTTGTCCGATCCGGACAAAATTCGAAACCACATAAATTTTGCTTTGAATTGTCCCTCTTGGTAACGCATTCGCAAGATCAGAAACAGCCAACGAATCTTGAGTTCCCCTGACATATTTTGTGTATCACGCTCACCCAGCACACGGTAATGTACCGGAAAAACAAGAATGATTACCGTTATCAATACGAGAAACGATATCAAACACAAAAGGAGGATACCTATCCATTTTAAAATGGTGAGTATAATAGCTAACATGATAAATACTCCCTTAGGTAGCAATCGCCTCTTACTGCCAGACATTCCGCAACAATTCGTTCTACTAACAAAATCGCTTCTTCTTTGCTTGCAGCAAGACCGACGACATAGGGAGGGTTATTCTGATAATATCGCCAACGAAGCTGTTCAGACTCATAAATATCCAATAAATCATGAGGATTGCCTGCCGTCGTCAACAAGAAAACAGCAGCATTTTTCGGATCCCGCTTAAGCTTCTTTTTTAGAGTATCCACTTTTTCATTCCTAATACTATCCCCCAAATACAGCGGATGGTGATAGTGAAGATCGATCTTCATGGAAGCGGTTCCTTTCGGTCATTTGATCTTCACATTTTACCATATAATATTTTCAAAGAAAAGCATTATCTGCTGTTACGTAGAATAACCGTATAAAAGTTGTTACTATTCAAGTGTTCGCCGATCTACGTTTATAGCCAATCGATGCACAGAACCGCACAGAGCCGAGGGGAGTATTGGGTGTTATACGTTCTGTGGAGATGAGACCAAGTGAAAATGAGCGCTTGCTTGTGCGCGCATTTTTACTGCTCTGGGCTCATCGGAACGATCAGAGAGTCTAACACCCAAAACTCCCCTTGGCTCTGCGCGGTTCGTCCGGGATACACCGATCTTCAAACGTAGATCGGCGAACGCCTGAATAGTAACAACTTTTATTCAGTTATCCTGCGCGATATCGCAATAATGACAGTGAGAAAATCCAGTACTCACGGGTAACAAAACATCCTTACTTAAATATGTTGCAAATTTTTAATCTTTCATCAATCATTTGAGTGTCATTCATATCCTCTGATAGAAATAGAGTGCATCGGCTCGCAAGAGCGGATGCTAACATTACGCTATCGTAATATGCGAATGCGTATTTACGATGAATATCCAACGCTTTTTCAATAATATCGGCATCTACAATAGTGACCTGACAATGACTTTTTATTTCATGAATAGCCTTTTTAATTGTTTCTATAGGTTGTTTCCATTTTCTTATTAGCACATTACAGAATTCATTGAAAGCTTGAACACTCGTGATACATTCATATCTAAGAAATGATTCCGCTGCTTTCGCTTGTTTATGTGGTTCATCTACAGAATATAAATATATCAATACATTTGTATCTAGGAAGACTTTATCTTTCATTTGCTTCCTCCCTACTAAAAGTGAAATCCTTAGTATTGAGAGATATCTCTTAAAAATTCGGTTTTACATCTCTATATTCGATATTCTCTTTTAGTAGTAGGACACGAACTTCCTAGCCCAATTGATTTACATATTCTTTGGGAATTTCAATCATTCCATTATCTATTGTAGAGTGAAACTCTATAGCTAGCATAATTCCTCCTCTTCTCTTTCCGTTAAAAGATCTAATAAGACAATGTTGTTTATTGGTGGTCAACGTACTGTATCTGGTTGCCTAGATTATACTCCCAACTATGAGATGTTTCAATCAGTAAACTTCATCTAATCAAGCCTAATCAGAATAACTGCATATAAAGCGTTACTATTTAGGCGTT
>JAISHZ010000272.1 GCA_031262285.1 Lachnospiraceae bacterium
GAATTGGATGATGAATTTGCAAGTGAAGTTTCCGAATTTGAGACATTGGAAGAGTATCGTCAAGATATTCGCAGGCAATTACACTATGAGCTGGCAGACAAGATGCGTAAGGACAAAGAAGAAGCAGTCTTAGAAGCGATCATTGAGAATGCTACGATGGATATTCCTCTTCCTATGATTCAAATGTACGCAGACCAGTTGATGGATGATATGTCTAATAGAATGCGCATGAGTGGGATTTCTTTAGAGACTTACAGTAAATACTTAGGCATCACGATGGAGATGATGAAAGAGGAAATGACTCGCAGAGCAAAAAAGACGATTTCATCGGATATTGTGCTTCGCGCTATCGCACAATCTGAATCTATTGAAGTAACGGATGAAGAGCTAGAAGAGCGGCTAGAACAGATAGCACAGTCAAGCAAAATGGAAGTCGAACAAGCCAGGACTGCTTTGGGTGACAAATGGAAAGAGAATATTTCGGTGGAATTGCGCAACAACAAAGCGCTCAAATTGGTGACGGACAATGCGATTGAGGTCGTAGTAGGGGAAGAGGACGCACCTAAAACAGAGTGAAGCAAAATGGGTGTGCGCTAAAGCGCACGGGACAGGAGAAAATGTGAAAGTAAAGAGCACTTTCACGTATGGATTAAAATATGCGCTAAAGCGCATAAGTTAGGAGAAAATATGAGTTTAGTGCCTTATGTTGTGGAGCAGACAAGCAAGGGGGAGCGTTCTTATGATATTTTCTCCCGATTGTTGAAAGATCGAATTATTTTTTTGGGAGAAGAAGTGAACGATACCACAGCTAGCTTGGTAGTAGCGCAGATGCTTTTTTTGGAAGCGGAAGATTCTGAAAAGGATATCCATCTGTATATCAATAGTCCCGGCGGCAGTATTTCAGCCGGTATGGCGATTTATGATACGATGAACTACATCAAATGTGATGTCTCTACTGTTTGTATCGGTATGGCGGCAAGTATGGGAGCGTTTTTGCTTGCGGGCGGAGCCAAAGGAAAGCGTTTCGCACTTCCCAACGCAGAAGTGATGATTCATCAACCTTTAGGCGGGACACAAGGGCAAGCGACGGAGATCGAAATTGCTGCAAAACACATTTTAAAAACAAGAGAAAAGTTGAATCGTATATTAGCGGAGAATACAGGCAAAGATGTAGAAGTGATCAGTGTGGACGTGGAGCGTGACAATTGGAAATCTGCCGAGGAAGCCAAAGAGTATGGATTGGTGGACAAGGTGATTACCTATCACGCACTGCAGGTCGTTGAATAAGCGATTCAGAAAGCAGGAGTAAAAATGGCAGGAAAGACATCCATTGGAGATATTAGATGCTCTTTTTGTAACAAATCGCAGACACAGGTACGTAAGCTAATCGCAGGACCTTCGGGAGTATATATCTGCGACGAATGTATCGAGATTTGTAATGATATACTGGAAGAAGAATTGGAAAGCAGCGATCAAGACGATTTGCCGCAATCAACGCACATTAATTTGCTGAAGCCCAAAGAAATCAAAGAATTTTTGGATGAATATGTGATTGGACAGGACCGCGCGAAAAAGGTGCTTTCTGTGGCAGTATACAATCATTATAAGAGAGTCATGGCAGCGAAAAGCATTGATGATGTAGAGTTGCAGAAAAGCAATATTATCATGATCGGACCGACCGGGTGCGGGAAGACATATCTAGCTCAAACCTTGGCGAAGATTATCAATGTACCATTTGCGATAGCGGATGCAACGACTTTGACGGAAGCCGGTTATGTAGGCGAGGATGTCGAAAATATACTGCTGAAACTCGTGCAAGCTGCCGATTATGATATTGAGCGAGCGCAATACGGTATCGTATACATCGACGAAATTGATAAAATAACCAAAAAAGGGGAGAATGTCTCCATTACGCGCGATGTTTCGGGAGAAGGGGTGCAGCAAGCGCTTTTGAAGATTATTGAAGGTACGATTGCCAGCGTTCCGCCGCAAGGAGGGCGTAAACATCCTCATCAGGAACTCATTCAAGTCGATACGACGAATATCCTGTTTCTGTGTGGCGGTGCTTTTGATGGATTGGATAAGATTGTCGAGACGAGATTGGATCGCAAGGCGATCGGATTCAACACTCAACTGGTACAGAAAACTACCCGCGAAATGGGGGAGTTGCTTGCAGAGGTGACACCGCAGGATCTTGTGAAATTTGGATTGATTCCCGAGTTTGTAGGACGTGTTCCCATTCATGTAAGCTTACAAGGTTTAGACAAAGAAGCATTGGTGCGGATTTTGAAAGAACCAAAGAACGCATTAATCAAACAATACAAGAAATTGTTCCGATTAGATTATGTGGATCTTAACTTTGAAGACGAGGCAATTATTGCGATCGCAGATAAAGCATTCGAACAAAAAACCGGAGCACGAGGGTTACGATCCATTATGGAAAATGCAATGATGGATTTGATGTATCAGATTCCATCCGACGAAAGTATTGAGTCTTGTGTTATTACCAAAGAAGCGGTGGAACAAAAAGACTCACCTTTGGTAGTATATCGAGAAGACGGTATGAAAAAAGCAAAATAAGAATGCGGAGAAATCCAAAATGCCGTCCGTAGGACGGCATTTTTTGCCGATTCGTAGGACGGCATTTTTATAAATTTGTAGGACGCAATTTTTACAGATTTGTAGGATTGCAATTTTTACGATTCGTAGCATGGCATTATTTGATAATTCGTAGGAATGCACACAGAGGGAAGCACATGATAATTAAAGAGGCGGTATTGGAGACCGTATGCGGGATTCAAAGCAAATTTCCGGCAAACCTGTATCCGGAAGTAGCATTTGCGGGTAGAAGCAATGTAGGAAAATCTTCACTGATAAACGCTTTGATGAATCGCAAATCACTGGCACGAACGAGTTCAAAGCCGGGAAAGACACAGACGATCAACTATTATAAAATCAACCAAGAGCTTTTTTTGGTGGATTTACCCGGTTACGGATATACCAATGCAGCGATTGAGACAAGGGAACAATGGGGACAGATGACGCAGCGTTATCTTTATCAATCGAAACAATTGAGAGAAATCTTTCTTTTGCTGGACATTCGGCACGCACCTAGTGAAAATGACTGTATGATGTATGATTGGATTTTGGCGCAGGGCTATCGCCCGACATTGATCGCCACCAAGATGGACAAAGTGAAACGCAGTCAGGTAAACGCACAAGTAAAATTGATTCTTCATACCTTAAAGGCAGCAGCAAATACAGTTTGCATCCCTTTTTCTTCTATGACAAAGGATGGAAGAGAAGAGATCTATAAGCGATTAGAAGATCTCATACAGAAGACACCGGTTGAGTTACAGAGAATGAAAGAAAGAGAACTTTCAATCCCCTTGATGGATACGCCTGTCTTTGGTGCACATATAGGAACATCGATGATCGACGAAAATAGGGAAGGAGTAAATGATGTTGAAATATTGTAAAGCGTTGGTGAATTTGGCGATCACAGTGGCGATCATCGCAGCAACGATTTTTTTACTGCCGAAGTTTTTATTGTTTTTTTCTCCTTTTCTGGTTGGATGGATCGTGGCGATGATTGCAGCACCTTTTGTACAGTTTTTTGAAAAAAAGCTGAAAATCAAAAGAAAAATGGGAAGTGCAGTTGTGATTATCGTCGTAATTGGACTCGTGATATTGGTATTGTATCTACTTGGCGCGAAACTGATAGAAGAGGGGATTGCATTTGTCGCAGCATTACCATCGATGGTGGAAAGCATTCGTGGTGAATTTGTACAAATTGGCAAGAATTTGACGATCGTATATGATCGTTTTCCGCCCAATATGCAAGAAACACTTCAAACGATCTGGTCAGAAGCGAGCCATTCCGTTGGAACGATCATGGGAGATATCGGATCGCCTACGATCGCGGCGGTAGGAAACTTTGCGAAAAGTCTTCCGTCTGTGATTATCGCGGTAATTATGTCCTTACTGTTTTCCTATTTCTATGTGGCAGATCGATCGATTGTAACGAACTTTTTGCGTAAAGTGATACCGAAGTCTGTTCGAGATACTTTTTTGGTCATTAAAAATAGTCTCGCGAAAGGAATAGGCGGATATTTTAAGGCACAGTTCAAAATAGAAATCGGGATGTATATCCTGTTGGTCATCGGATTGAGTATCTTGAAAGTGGACTACTCCCTTTTGATTGCGCTTGGGATCGCTATTTTGGATTTCATACCTTTTTTTGGTACAGGAACAATCATGGTACCGTGGGCGATCATCGAAATCTTAGGTACCGATTACACCATGGCAGTAGGTCTACTGATCATTTGGGGAGTAGGGCAGTTGATACGGCAAATCATTCAACCCAAAATGGTCGGTGATTCTATCGGCGTCGCACCGATTCCCACGATTATTTTGCTTTATATAGGCTTTAAAGTCGGTGGGGTCTTAGCAATGATTTTTGCGGTACCCGTCGGACTTGCTTTGTACACGATGTACCAAGAAGGGATTTTTCATACCTCAATCACAAGCATCAAACTATTGTTGGCAGGCATTAATCATTTCCGTAAATTTCAACGATGCGATTTGGAAATCTTGCAGAAAGAAGACACCGAGGAACAGGAAGAAGGCAAGTAACGGATCTGTGGATGAAACATAAAAAGCTACCATATGATACCACATTGAAGATATCCACATTTTATGATAGGATGAAAGATACGAGTATCTACATGGCATCAGTCGCTGTTAGGGACGACGGAATGTGAGGATAGAATGATCTGGTCTAAAGAAGAGACATTGACAAGGAAAGAAATCGAAACCATTCAATTGGAACGACTCAAAGAAACAGTTCACCGAGTATGGGAAAAAGTTCCCTATTATCGAGCAAAAATGGAAGAGGCGAAAGTAAAACCGGAGGACATCACCTGCCTTAGCGATTTGGCCAGACTTCCCTTTGTAACCAAACAAGATATGCGTGATACCTATCCATTCGGATTATTTGCAGTACCAAAAGACAAGCTATCGCGCATTCATGCCTCAAGCGGAACGACCGGTAAGCCGACTGTCGTCGGCTATACCAAAAAAGATCTGGATGTATGGACAGACAGCGTCGCAAGAATCGCAGCGATGGGTGGAGCGACTAGCCGGGATGTGGCGCAGATTTGTTTTGGGTATGGAATGTTTACAGGAGCCTTGGGATTGCACTACGGATTGGAAAAAATAGGAGCCGCTATCGTGCCTTCTTCCACCGGCAATTCCGAGAAGCAAATCCTATATATGAAAGATTTTGGAACCACATTACTCGTGGCCACACCATCCTATGCATTGCGCTTGGCAGAAGTGGCGATGCAGATGGGATTAGATCCGAAGAAGGACTTGCAGGTCAAAATAGGTCTCTTTGGAAGCGAATTACTGACCGACGCCATGCGTGCGGAGGCACATAAACTATGGGGTGATGAAATGTTGGTCACCTCCAATTACGGTATGAGCGAACTCAATGGTCCAGGGATCTCCGGAGAATGCGAGTACTTGTGTGGGATGCATGTCAATGAAGATTATTTCATTCCGGAAGTCATTGACTCAAAGACCGGGGAAGTCCTACCGGAAGGAGAATGGGGAGAACTGGTGATTACTTGTATTTACAAAGAAAGCCTCCCGCTCATACGGTATCGCACCAAGGATATTACACGTCTGACCTATGAACCTTGCCGTTGCGGACGCACTTTGTGCCGGATGGAAAACCTCCACGGTCGTACAGACGATATGATGAAGATACGAGGCGTCAATGTATTCCCCAGTCAGATAGAAGAAGTTGTATTAAGCGTTGAGGAAATAGGACCTCATTATGAAATCGTATTGACGAGAAAAGATCACGCAGATCGCATGGAAATACGAGTAGAACTATTAAAAACGACCGATTCCTATCGAGAACTCGAACAAATTGAAAAGAAAATTCGCGGAAAATTGAAAACGATGTTAGGACTGGACGCAAAAATCAGTTTAGAGTCGCCCAATACATTGCAACGATTTGAAGGGAAAGCCAAACGTATTAACGACCTAAGAGCAGGGATATAACGACGATTACCCAGACACTATAGCAAGTATAAACATATTCAATTTTTTATGTTTCCACTATGAGTTTGTATAAACATTACTGTGATTCGGCGAATCAATGACATGAGTTTAAATCATTTGTACCGGAAACTATCAATCAATAACAACCGGTTCACTGATCAAAAGGAGTAAAGATGACACAGAAGAAGATGATCCTGTCGGGAAACGAGGCAATCGCCAGAGGTGCGTATGAAGCGGGAGTCAAGGTATCCGCTGCATACCCGGGAACACCCAGTACGGAAATCAGCGAATCCATAGTACAATACGAGGAAATCTATGCGGAGTGGTCTCCAAATGAGAAAGTGGCGATGGAAGTGGCGATCGGTGCATCCATCAGCGGCGTTCGTGCCATCGCTTCGATGAAACACGTGGGATTAAACGTAGCCAGTGATCCGTTGTTTACCATTTCTTACGGTGGCGTCAACGGCGGTTTAGTGGTAGCGGTAGCGGATGATCCGGGACTGTACAGTTCTCAGAACGAGCAAGATACCAGATGTGTCGCACGCGCGGCGCAAGTACCGGTATTGGAGCCTTCTGATAGTCAAGAAGCGAAGGAATTTACGAAATTTGCGTTTACGCTTAGCGAACAATATGACACACCTGTGATCTTACGTTCTACGACTAGATTGTCCCATTCCAGAGGATTGGTGGAGACCGCAGAAAGAGAAGAAATACCGGATAAGCCCTACGAAAGGAACATCGCCAAGTTTGTGATGATGCCGGGTAACGCGAAAGGCAGACATCTCTATGTTGAAGAACGCATGAAACGTATGGCGATTGACAGCGCTTCCTTCTTTGTGAATCGGGTTGAATTAAACGACCCTACCATTGGTTTTATCACATCCGGTATCGCGTATCAATATGTGAAAGAAGCTTGTCCAAACGCGTCTATTCTGAAAATCGGTCTGGTTCATCCCCTGCCGCGAAAGCTGATCACAGAATTCGCCGCACAGGTAAAGACGCTCTATGTTTTTGAGGAATTGGAACCGGTGATGGAAGAACAGATTCGCTCATGGGGGATTGCCGTCATTGGGAAAGAGCGGTTTAGTCTTCAAGGTGAATACAGCGCCAATATGCTACGAGAGGTTTTAGAGATCGATACGGAGGTGTTACCACCCGCGCAAGTTCCGGCACGTCCACCTATTTTGTGCCCGGGTTGTCCGCACAGGAGCGTCTTTAGTGTATTAAAGAAGCTCAAAATTCACGCAGCGGGAGATATCGGATGCTATACACTTGGAGCTGTCGCGCCTATCAGCGTGATTGATACGACGGTTTGCATGGGAGCGAGTATTTCTACTTTGCATGGAATGGAAAAAGCAAAAGGCAAGGAGTATATTCAAAAATGGGTAGCTGTGATCGGTGACTCAACCTTTCTACACACAGGGATCAATTCTCTGATGAATATGGTCTACAACCAATCGACCGGAACGGTCATAATATTGGACAATTCCACGACCGGGATGACCGGTCACCAAGACCATGCCGCAACGGGGAAAACGCTCAAAGGTGCAGTCGTACCCGCGATCAACATTCTCAATCTCTGTAAATCTCTCGGAATCGAACACGTCACAGAAGTAAACGCGTTTGATTTACCTGCGTTGACCAAGTTAGTCTCAGAAGAAACACAAAGGGATGCGTTGTCCGTGATTATCACGAAATCTCCCTGTGTCTTATTAAAAGGCGTTCGTTTTCCGGACAAATGCGTAGAAGTGTTTGAAGACACGCCGCAAGGACCGGTATCCGTATGCAAGAAGTGTGGTGCATGTCTGACACCGGGTTGTCCGGCATTGACGAAGAAAGATGATCAAACGATTTCCATTGATCAGACCACGTGCAATGGTTGTGGATTGTGTATGCAATTGTGCCACTTTGGTGCGATCAAACGCTGTTAAGAGGGAAACCTTGCGGTAAACTTTAGGATGAATGCTCTTTTTGATCAATGAGCGGATGGGAGTGAGATGACCAAAAATATTATGATCGTTGGAGTCGGGGGACAAGGGACTTTGTTGACGAGTCGTATCCTTGGCGGATTGGCGATCAATGCAGGATATGACGTAAAGCTTTCTGAGATTCATGGGATGGCGCAGCGTGGCGGGAGTGTGGTAACATTTGTCAGATACGGAGAAGCAGTGTCCGAACCGATCGTCGAAGAAGGACAAGCCGATGTTTTGATCGCATTTGAGAGATTGGAAGCGCTTCGTTACGCCCATTTTTTAAAAAGCGGTGGTGCATTGGTGGTAAATGATGCGCGAATCGATCCCATTACGGTGGTGACAGGTGTGGCAAGCTATCCGGATCATATTTTGGAGGAGCTGTCAGAACGATGTCATGTATTCGCGATTGAAGCGGCGAAAGAAGCACTTGCAATCGGCAATCCCAAGACATTTAACCTAGTGGTACTTGGAATGGCGGCCAAACAGATGGAGTTTTCACAAGATGAATGGATCCGTGTGATCGAAGAAACAGTACCGCAAAAGACGATTGCGATCAACAAAGAAGCTTTCTATATCGGTTGGAACAAGGTTTGAGAAGAAACAGTAAAAAGCTATGAAATATGGAGGAAGTCTTATGATCTGGAATGAAACAAAAGAATGTATGAGCCGAGACGAAATCGCAAACTTGCAAAGCGCAAGATTGGTTAAGACGGTAGAACGAGTATATCACAACGTAGAATTCTATCGCCGTAAAATGCAGGAACTGGGATTGGAACCCGGGGACATACGCGGGATTGAGGATCTGGAGAAGCTTCCATTTACCACCAAAAGTGATCTGAAAGATACGTATCCATTTGGTCTTTTCGCAGTACCTCAATCTGAAATCGTACGCGTCCACGCGTCCAGCGGAACGACCGGAAAGGCGACTGTCGTTGGGTACACCAGACGTGATCTGGATATCTGGAGCGAATGTGTTGCGAGAGCGCTTACGATGGCAGGCATTAGCCGTAATGATATTATTCAAGTCGCGTATGGTTACGGACTCTTTACGGGAGGGCTCGGAGCGCACGGCGGTGCGGAAAAACTAGGTGCCATGGTCGTACCGATGTCCACCGGTAATACGAAAAAGCTAACCACGATGATGAAAGACTTTGGTGTAACGGCGATCGCATGTACGCCATCCTATCTGTTGCATATCGCAGAAAGCCTGGAAGAAGAGGGTGGGATAGAGGAGATTCATCTCAAAGCTGCAGTCTGTGGCGCAGAACCATGGACAGAAAATATGCGCAAACAAATCGAGAAACGTCTTCACATCAATGCATTTGACATTTACGGACTTTCCGAAGTCATGGGTCCCGGCGTAGCTTGCGATTGTGAATACCATAAAGGACTTCACGTGTATGAAGATCATTTCCTACCGGAAATCATTCATCCTGACACATTGGAACCACTTGCGGAAAATGAAACTGGAGAACTGGTTTTTACAACATTGACCAAAGAAGGATTGCCAATGCTTCGGTACCGCACCAGAGATTTGACCGGTATTACGTACGAGCGTTGCGAATGCGGCAGAACACTTGCCAGAATCAGTCGATTCAAAGGGCGTTCAGACGATATGCTGATTATTCGCGGTGTTAATGTGTTCCCCTCCCAGATCGAAGCTGCTCTTTTGGAAATGGGCGGAACGACCCCTCACTATATGATGATCGTGGATCGTATGAACAATCTGGATGTATTGGAAGTCCAAGTCGAGGTAGAAGAGCGCTTTTTCTCAGATGAGATCAAAGATTTTGAAAATCTGAAACGCAAAATCGGTAATATCATCCAACACGCCATCGGATTGGCTGTCAAAGTAAAGTTGGTAGAGCCTAAAACATTAGAACGCAGTATGGGGAAAGCAGTTCATGTCATCGACAACCGAAAACTGATATGAAAACTGATATGAATGAAGCGTAACATCAAGGGTGCGAACGCGTACAAAATACGCAGATAGGAGATAAGATGTTTGTAAAACAGTTATCAGTATTTATCGAAAACAGAGAAGGACGAATGGAAGAAGTATTACAGTCGCTCAAAGAAAGTAGTGTCAATATCGTATCGTTGAGCCTTGCCGACACAAGTGAGTATGGTTTGTTGCGATTACTGGTAGATAATCCCGAGAAGGGGCAGGCAGCATTAAAGAAAAGTGGCTTTTCTGCCATGCTCTCCGATGTGCTGGCGATCCAGATTTCTCATCGAATCGGCAGATTGCAAGAGTTACTAGAAGCGATATGTGAAGCGCATATCAATATTGAGTATATGTATGCGCTTTCCACCGGCAAAGCAGATGCTTCGATCGTACTGAAGACGTCAGATTTGACCAAAGCTGCTCAAACATTAGAAAAATTAGGCGTAGAGATCATTCAGCAGGACGAGATCGCAGCAATGTAATTGTAGCAATGTAATCGAAGCAATGTAATCGAAGCGGTGTAATCGAAGCAATGTAATCGAAGCAGTGTAATCGAAAAACGCTTAATTTGTCGCAGCCATTGCGACGCGTTGCGCTGCTTCAAAAACAGAATAATCCAAACTACCCAGCATTGCATGATAGGTGACAGTTGGATCGCCATATTTCTGAAAATATAGGTAATTGGATGTCAGATGCAAAGCGGTATAATTTCCCTCTGCCAGTACCGTGGATGTCAAATCACTTGTTCGCATCATGTAAAGTGCGGGAGAAATCGGATCGTTTGTTTGATAATACAGGTATCCGGAAGATAGATTAAAACAATCAATTCTTTCCTGTGTTAAAAATTCGGCTTCTCCCGTATGAATGGAATAGCGACACAAGCGGTAATTATTCAGTGGATCCATATAATACAGATAATCTCCTTCCGCGATTGGCGACCAAAAGGAGTAACCGGATTCTACAGTGCGGATGGTAAAAGGCGGATCGGTTAGCGCGTTGAGGGTGAAATTGTTTGCATAATCGCAAAAATAAATCGCATTTCCGATCACACAGGATGGATCCACGTAGGAATCCGAAAGAAAACGTTCTTTAGAACCATCAATCGGCACTTCATATAACGTTGGCGTACTCAACGAACCGGTTAGCAAATAGAGAGAGTTCCCCAGAAGTTGCCCTCGAACCACGAACCCACGATAAAGCTCTTTCACATTGTTCCCGTTTAAATCACTGAGGTAGAAGGCATTTTGTGTAGTTAAAAAGCCAAATCCTGCAGTACCTGTCTGCGTAGGTTGAAAATAATAAATACGGTTCCCGGCGGTTAGGATGTTGTTCACCGTTACGAGATTTAATCTATGAATCTGACTTTCATCCGCTTTCATCTGATACAGATAATTGGCATCAAATGAGTTGGCAAAATAGACGGTATCATCATTTTGTGCAAACAGACCACCATTGTAAAGATTTCCTGCCAGATTCCCCACCGTACCATCTGCGTTTCGTTTTGTTTGATTGATCATCGTCAAGTAGATTGCAATAGCGACGATCAATACGACGACTAATGAGAAGATGACGATATTCACGGTTTTTTTTCGCATAATGACTCCTGTTCACATAGTTGTATCTTTTGAAGAATTCAGCCTATACACCATTCAATCATCGTAATTTATCTTTTTTTCTGCAAAATGAGTAATCACCAAACCGATCGTAATCAAAATCGAAAAGCTTAAAAAGAGCAAACTTACGACGAATTGGAATCCTCTGCCATTGAGTTTGTCATTGCTTACGAAATTCGCAAAAGAAATCGGCAAATCTTTTATTGATTGCGTAAAGTTAAGGATAAACATTGAAAACATCGTAATGGCAGGCATGATTTGTAACGCAGTTCTGGGGTAAAAGACACGGCAAATCGATAATTCTCCAATCACAAAAAGCCAACTTGTACATGTTAATAACACCCATGCGTACCATTCGCTTGTCCAAAATTGATCATATGTACAAAGAACAGCATTGACGCCAAAAAGAAGGAGCATAATAAGTAATCCGTATATATAACTGTTGTGTCGCAAGTTCAGTTCTCGCTCATCAAAAGCAGATCTTTTGGGTGGAAAGTGGAGACCCTTACGAATCAATCTAAGATATACCGTGATATAGAACAATATCCCGATGATGACTTGGACTACCCATTCCAAGATCGGTACCGCCCATGCACCCGGGTAAATGAAATCGATCAGAGCATTCACGCCAAAAAGAAGCGTCATAAATAGGTACACATACAAAAATGTTCTCTTTCGAATGAATGCTTCACGTTCATCCAATTTACGATGTTTGATTTGCATCATCGGCGGCCTCCTCCCAGAATAAATCGTCTAATGTTTTTCCCAATACTTTGCATATTTTGATACACAAATTGACTGTAGGATTGTAATCCCCTCTTTCTATGGCGTTGATGGTTTGTCGCGAAACATTCACATAACAAGCCAATAAGTCTTGTGACATATCCATTGCCGCTCGAGCTGCTTTGAGTCTCAGATTCTTCATGATAGCTCCCATCTGCGCGCCACAGGCGCGTGTATCGTAACAGTTCCTCTTAAACGCATTGTAATATGAGAATGTCGTTGTGTCAAGTATTGATTACAAAATGTAAGTTTATAAATTACTGGAGGTTACGATTCAAAGAGCGCAAAGCTGACTTCAATCGTAAAAACATTCTCCGTCAGCCGGGCATGAATTTCACCGCCTTGTCGGATCGTCAGTGCCTTGGCGATCGATAACCCCAGT
>JAISHZ010000159.1 GCA_031262285.1 Lachnospiraceae bacterium
TCATTTTCCCTTGGTCTCATCTCCACAGAACGTATAACACCCAAAACTCCCCTCGGCTCTGTGCGGTTCTGTGCTTCGATTGGCTATAAACATAGATCGGCGAACGCGTGAACTGTAACGAAAAATCATATTCTGATGAAACCGTGTGAGCATTTCTTGTATACCTAATGAAAAGTACTTTATACTTGTTGTTAGAACAAACAACAGGGAATTCTAGATAATGAATAATAAAGCGAATAACAAAAGCGCGCTAAAGCGCGCAAGAAGAGGGATCTATGCTACAGAATCCGGAGCGCGTTCCTAAGCATATCGCTATTATTTTGGATGGAAATGGGCGATGGGCAAAAGCGAAGGGACGCCCGAGAAATTATGGTCATGTCCAAGGAGCGAAAAATGTTGAAATCATTTGCGAGGAAGCGTATCGTTTGGGGGTTGAATACTTGACGGTTTACGCTTTTTCGACTGAAAACTGGAACCGCCCCAAAGACGAAGTGGATGCATTAATGCGACTACTGCGTAATTATATGAAGACTTGTCTGAAAACGGCGCAGAAAAATCGTATGTGCGTCCGTGTTATCGGCGAAAAATCAAAATTAGACGACGATATTCGAGAACGTATTGCACAACTGGAAGAAGCGACCCAAGATAATGATGGATTGCATTTTCAAATCGCGCTCAATTATGGCGGGCGAGACGAAATACTAAGAGCTGCCAAATCACTTGCAAGGGAACTTGGCGAGGGGACGGTGGAACTTTCCCGAGTAAATGAAGATTTCTTTGGTAAGTATTTGGACACAAGCGGACTCCCTGATCCGGATCTTTTGATTCGCACGTGCGGAGAATTGAGATTGTCCAATTTTTTATTGTGGCAGTTAGCTTATACAGAGTTGTATGTTACTGAAGTGCCGTGGCCTGACTTTACGAAAGAGGAATTGATTCGCGCAATGGAAGCATATAATCAAAGAGACAGAAGATTCGGGCTAGTTCATTAAGATCGACGAATCGTTCAAGGAGGAAGCGGTATGTTTGGGCCTCGTTTGGCAAGCGGCATCGTATTGGTTGTCTTCGCCTTTTTAGCCTTATTTTTCGGAGACTGGATCTTGGCTACAGTGTTATGTTTGATATCTGTGATAGGGTATTACGAGTTGACTTGCGCGCTCAAGTCACAGAAAGAGAGAACCGACCAATCACGAGCTTCTTTCAGTTCTCGTTTCAAAGACAATCAATTGGAGATAGTAGGTTATTTGGGAATCGGAGGGTTTTATAGTGCCCTCTATTTTTGGGATTCGTTCACTCCTCTTTTTGTAATCCCAATTGTGGTTCTTCTATTGCAGCTGTTCGTATATGTCATCCGTTTTCCGGCGTTTCATGTGGATCGTGTTGCGAAAACAAGCTTCTCGTTTTTCTATGTACCCATTTTGCTATCATTTGTTTATTTAACAAGGGAAGCGCCGGGTGGGAGTCGCCTAGTTTGGTTAATCTTAATCGGAGCGTGGGGAAGCGATACTTGTGCGTATGTGGTTGGTAAATTAATTGGTAAAAAACGTATTTTTCCTGTATTAAGCCCGAAAAAATCTTTCGAGGGCTGTATCGGTGGAGTCGTAGGTGCAGCTCTCATCGGTGGCGTATATGCCTATTTTGAACCGCTCTATGCGGGGCAATCTGTCGTTTGGCAGGTGGCGTTTATTTGTGCGGCAGCTTCTGTAATCGGTCAGGTGGGCGATCTTGCAGCGTCAGCGATGAAAAGAGATTATCAAATAAAAGATTATGGGAAGCTGATTCCCGGACATGGTGGAGTACTGGATCGTTTTGACAGTATGCTAGCCACTGCGCCTGCAATATATATTTTAACAATACTGATCTTTTGATTAAACTGTACGCAAAGTTCTCCATACGTACAAAACACGCTATATAGGTGAATACATGAAAGTGAAAGGTACACTTTCATAGATAGGATTGAAAAGTTCGCAAAATACACCATGCGTACAAAGTACACGATGCGTACTTTGTACGCTGTATAGTAGGATACGTGAAAGTGAAAGCACACTTTCATATATGAATGAAATGCGCGCGGATAGCACCATGCGTACTTTGTACGCTATATAGGAGGATATGAAAAAGATAGCGGTATTGGGGTCTACAGGTTCCATCGGGACACAGACGCTCCAAGTGGTCAGAGATTCAGATGAACTGGAAATAGTCGCGTTAGCGGCAGGAAGCAATATTACCGAATTGGAACACCAGATACGAGAATTCCATCCATTGATCGCTGTCTTGTGGAAAGAAGAAGATGCTGCTCAACTTCGTCTTCGCATAAGCGATCTCTCTGTGAAAGTCCTGTATGGCATGGAAGGTTTATTGGAAATCGCTATCATGCCACAAGCGGATCTATTGGTTACCGCTGTAGTGGGTATGATCGGCATCCGACCAACGATTGCGGCGATTGAAGCGGGTAAAGATATCGCGCTTGCCAACAAAGAAACCCTTGTCACAGCAGGACATCTCATTATGCCATTGGCACGAGCCAAAGGTGTTTCTATTTTACCGGTAGATAGTGAGCATAGTGCCATCTTTCAATCCTTACAGGGAGAGAATCAAAAAACCATTTCGCGAATCCTACTCACTGCTTCCGGTGGACCTTTTAGAGGGAAAGAGAGAGCGTTTTTGGAAAAGGTGACTCCGGCAGATGCGCTGAAGCATCCTACTTGGAATATGGGGCGTAAAATCACAATAGATTCTGCCACATTAGTGAATAAAGGGCTGGAAGTCTTGGAAGCCGGATGGCTTTTTGGAATACCGCTACATCAAGTATGCGTGGTCGTTCATCCGCAAAGTGTGATTCATTCCATGGTGGAGTATCACGATGGCGCGGTCATAGCGCAGCTAGGCGTACCGGACATGAAACTGCCTATTTCTTATGCGTTACATTATCCGAATCGAAAAGCAAGCGCTACCGGTCAACGACTTGATTTTTCTCATATGGCAAATCTGACTTTTGAGCAACCCAATACAAAACTTTTTTCCGCATTGACACTTGCTTATGAAGCGGGAGAAATAGGCGGAAGTATGCCGACAGTTTATAATGCCGCGAATGAAAAAGCCGTCAATCTCTTTTTGGAGGGAAAAATCTCATTTTTACAGATCACAGAATTATTAAATGATGCTATGAACGCGTTTCGAACGGATCGATTTTTCCCGGATCCAAACGTTGCGCAAATTCTACAAACGCAACAAGCTGTTGAAAATTATGTGGAAGAGGTGCTTTTGTGACAATCGTTTTGTTTATATTGATTTTTGGGGTAGTTGTGATATCACACGAATTCGGACATTTCTTACTGGCGAAAACCAATGGTATCCATGTCGTGGAATTTAGTATCGGAATGGGTCCGACTCTATTTTCTTTTGGAAAAAAGGGAACCAAATACTCGCTCAAATTGTTACCGATCGGCGGAGCATGTATGTTTGAGGGAGAAGATGGTCTGGCTCTCAAAGAAGGCGAAACACCAAGTGCCGGCGCTTTCCCGCAAGCCAATGTTTGGGCAAGAATATCAACCATTGTAGCAGGACCATTTTTTAATTTTATCTTGGCATATTTGATTGCTTTGGTCATCGTAAATATGGTTCCGAGTTGGGAACCGATTGCCTCTACCGTTACCGAAGGTGGCGCTGCTATGGAAGCAGGACTGCAAGACGGAGATCGTATTTTGCGAATCGGCAATGATCGAATTTATTTATATGATGAGATTATGTTATATTCCCAAACCAATCAAGGGAAAGAAACTACGATTCAATATGAACGCAATGGAGAGAAATTTACAAGCAAGCTGACCCCCAAATGGGATGAAGAAAGCGGTAGGTATATGTTGGGTATCGCTTACCAAGTTCAATATGCGGATACAAGCGGACTTGGTGCGTTAAAGTACGCGTGGTACGAGATGCGGTACAGCGCCATAGCCACATATAAGAGTCTCGGGATGCTTTTGACCGGAAGGGTTGGTCGAGAGGATGTCGCAGGACCTGTGGGAATCGCTGTAAATGTAGTCGGTGAAACCTATGAAGTCGCCAAAGAATATGGATGGAAAAGTGTTCTAACCAGTATGCTCAATATTACCTTACTCTTGTCCGTCAATCTCGGGATCTTAAATTTACTCCCCCTCCCGGCGCTAGATGGAGGTAGACTGGTATTTTTGATTTTGGAAGTCATTCGTAAAAAGCCGGTTCCTCCGGAAAAAGAAGGAATCGTTCATTTTGTGGGATTAGTTTTTTTCATGGGATTAATGGTTTTCCTATTGTTTAATGATATTTCCAACATCTTCATGAAATAGCGTTGGTCACTTTCAAACACACGAATCAGAACGCGTATATAAGGTACACACGCACACCTACGGTACAAACGCGTACCTACGGTACACACGCACACCTACGGTACACACGCACACCTATGGTACGCACGCCACCTATGGTGGCAGATGGGATGCAATATGATCAACGAAGGCGAGAGTTTCTTAGTTCGGATGCAGGACAACATCGGGAAAGTGATGATTGGGAAAGAGCAGACGCAAAAGCTTTTGCTCAGCGCATTATTGGCGGAAGGACACGTTCTTTTTGAAGACGTCCCGGGAACGGGCAAGACCATGCTTGCGAAGACATTAGCAAAGTCTATGGGCGCGCAATTCGCACGAATTCAATTCACACCGGATTTGCTTCCCGGTGATCTGACTGGAATCAATCTATACGATCGATCGAAAAATGAGTTTGTCCTTCGAAAAGGACCCGTTTTTACGAATTTTTTGTTGGCAGATGAATTAAACAGAGCGACACCCAGAACACAAGCCGGGCTTCTGGAATGTATGGAAGAACGGCAAGTCACGATCGACGGCACTTCTTATATTCTTGCGAATCCATTTTTTGTCGTAGCTACACAGAATCCGATTGAAACGGCGGGTACATTCCCTTTACCGGAGGCACAACTAGATCGATTCCTCATGCGCCTTTCGATGGGGTTACCCACACCGGAGGAAGAAAAAGCGATCTTGGCGCGTCATTTTGATCAAGAACCGCTTGTAACGCTATCTTCAGTGTTGTCATTGGACGAGTTATCAAAAGCAAAAGCACAAGTCAGACAAGTCTTCGTACATGATTGCATCAGACAATATATTGTAGAAATCGTGAATGCGACGAGAAAGACGGACAAGGTGACACTGGGAGTCAGTCCAAGGGGAAGCTTAGCGTTGCAACGCGCCGCGAAAGCATACGCATGGCTTAGTGGCAGGCTTTATGTAATACCGGACGATATCAAAGCCCTCGCGGTTCCTGTACTTTCACACAGACTGATATTGGGGTACGGATATGGTCAAAGTGAAGATAGCCAAACTGTCGTAAAGGCGATTTTGGAGCAAGTACCGGTACCACTGGAAGATGTATCCGTTTGATGTTCCATCCAATGAGAGAGGCACAGCCATGTTACAGGTAATCGGAATCGCCATTTTGGCGTTTGTCCTTTACAGAGCACAAAGGTGGTTCTATCAGCGTTACTGGGCGATAGGATTATCGGTGAATCCTCGATTCGCACGTTCAAACGTTATGGAAGGAGAACAAGGCGAATTACTGTTGATGATTGAAAACCGTAAGTGGATGCCGCTCCCTATGCTATCGGTCAAATTTAATACAGATAGGAATTTAGTCTTTTCGGGTGAGAAGACGAAGAGTGGGTTTACGGATCGTTATTATAGAAATGATGTTTTTCAAATATCAGGGCGAGAGAAGATTACCAGAACGCTTTCTTTTCAAGCGAAGAAACGCGGATATTATCGGATTCGAGAGATAGACTTATTGGCGCAGGATCTATTTTTGAGCACAGAAATGATTGGAAATTTAACTTGTGAGACTTTTCTGTATGTTTATCCCAAACCATTTCAACAGCATGATTTTCAAAATTCCTTGCAAAGACTCATGGGTGAAGCGCTTACCAAACGACATCTCATAGAAGATCCTTTTGAATTTCGTATGGTACGTGAATATCAACCTTATGATGATCTACGTCATGTGAATTGGAAAGCTACAGCACGAACGCAAGAATTGATGGTCAATGTCCGCAATTACACTTCGGTCAAAACCATTCGCATTTTCCTCAATTTGGATGATAAAGGGATTTTGAAAAAAGAAGATGAAATAGAGGCGGCGATTCAAGTGGCTGTCACTGTCGCGCAAAATTTCTTGCGTTTGGGGATGCGAGTCAGCTGTTATACGAACGGAGCCGATTTGTTGGACAAACGAGCTGTTGTGGTTGAGCTCGGGGCAGGAGTCGGACAAATGGAACGGATTTTCCGCGCGTTGGCACGGCTTGATTTGGTCACACCCACTTATGATTTTACCAATAGCTACCGAAACATGATTCTGAAAGAAGCAGAGGGTGCGTTTACCTTCTTGATCGCACCGAATGTATACACCGAATTTGTGACATTGATGTCGGAGTATATGTTAACGGACGAAGACTT
>JAISHZ010000298.1 GCA_031262285.1 Lachnospiraceae bacterium
TTTCACTGTTCTGGGCTCATTGGAACGCCCAGAGAGTCTAACACCCAAAACTCCCCTCGGCTCTGTGCGGTTCGTCCGGAAAACACAGCCCTTAACGTAAGGGAGTGAATCCGGTTCGTCCGGAAAACACAGCCCTTAACGTAAGAGAGTGAATCCGGTTCGTCCGGGATACAATGCCTTTTAACGTAGATCGGCGAACGCGTGAACTGTAGCGAGATGTTTCAATTCAAAACGCCATCAATAAACATTCTTTCTCGTTCGATTTGAGAGAGTGCAGTCTCCAAGAATGCAGGCGATAGTTGCGAATCACTTTTCAAACGAGTGACCAACAAATCCAATTGGTGAAGCTTTTGGCGTGAAGAAGTAACACGTTTGGCAATTAACTCCGTATAGAAAGGACTTACCGTCAGTTTTTGACAGATGTCTTCGGAAAAAGCACAGTGAACGAACAATATGGATCGCACGATCTTGTTCAGTCGGGGAGAAGCGGCGGACTCAAATAACATCCAAATCAAATAGTCACGGACAAACATTTCTTTGAAGCTACCGTGTGATTGTTGGAGAGAAAGACGGATCTTCTCTTTGGCTTCGGGAGAAAGATCGTGATTCTTACGATAAAATTGCAGGTAATCACAATATTCGCTCGTAAGCGATTTGTCTCTGATATCGTTCCACCTAGTGCCTTGGATTCGTTTACAAATCTCCCAACGGTATTCTGCGGTCAGCCGCAAAATATTACTGTACAAATCATCCATATGAAAGATAGATAACATCATGCGGGAGGTGGTGAAACGATTGCGTCCCTCGATCTCCTGCCACATTACGCCGCGAATCCCTACATTGGGCATGAGAATCATATCCGGATGGTATTCAGTATGCGTGTAGAATTTGATGTTACCGGGGAAGTCCGTACGCAGGGATTCCCTTGAAAAAGCGGAGTAGTCAATTTTTAACAATTGATCGAAAGCTTGTCTGACAGCAGAACCGGTGACAAGAGCCGAAGAGAGATCTTTATGAACGTTTTCCTGTAAAAAGATCGGGCAATAGGTTGTCACTCGCCCATATGTGATTTTGTTCACAGGGGGAAACATATTCGTCAGCTCATAATGCACTTTACTCATATGTTTGTTGCGCAAATATGCGATTTCTACTTCGTTTAACGCTCCGTTAACCTTTTGTTTTTGAATATATTCGTCGTATGTTTGGTCAAATTCGTTGCGACTGGGTTCTTTTTCTTCGTGGTATATCGCCAAAAGCCAATCATACAACGTATAGACATTCGGGGAACTGTTATCTTTGATGGCTTGAGATAGGTGATACAAAAAGAGACTGTTTTCTTCTCCGGCAAGATGTTCATCGACGTAGCCAAAATACAGATACATCATGACACAAGCAGGTACCTTAGATGCAGTAAGCGTCTTTTCAAATAAAACGGCATACAAAATTAAGAATTCTTCGGTTATCTGACGACGAAGAGCGTAGATAGCGTCGTCGGTGGAAGAACGATTGCTGACGTTACGAAATTCCAGAATGTGATTCCGAAATCTTTCTGTGGTAACCAAATCCAAACCGGCAAAAAGGAGAATTGTTTCAAGGGAGTCGAAGACGTCAAGTGGCAAATCATCAGCCTTTACAGGTTCTAAGGATGTTTGCTTATTCATATTGTTTTCAAAAGTTTCTATCCGCAAAAGAGCGGCAGAAGAAGTCAAATGATGCTGCTTGGCATTTAAGATGAAACCATTGGTATAGTCAAAGAGCTTCGCGATATCCTTGCTTCCCATACTGACTCCCATGCCGATTCGAAGTGCCAAATCTGACAAATAGGATAATAGATCATGTTCTTCTTTTTCAAAACAGATTTGCATGATCCCCAATTGATATTGATATTGATCTTCTATCGAAAAGAAAATCTTTCGAAAATCTACACTGGCTCTTTGCAAGATTCCCATTGATACGAAAGAATTGCGAAAAGGTACTTTTAAACTTCCTTCTTGTGCGATTCGAAGCATATTGAAGTAGTAGGGGGTAAACCACGTATCTAGCGAAGCCTCGGTCAAATAGGCATGAATGTCTTCCAGTCCCGGAAGTTCCCTCTTGGCGACATGGTAGCGGGAACACATAGAAATATAATATTCATAAAGAGTCACAAAGTCGCGGTGTAGGGAATGGCATAGTATTTCAGAAGAATCATAATGATGAAGTAGGAGCGTCATCTGCTTAAATGCAGACACACTAAAAAGACTCGCTACATCAGGATGTTTGGTCAGAAACAAATGAAAGGACTCATAATTGAGATAAGGATAAGAAAGGATGGAAACTTCTCCCTCACAAAAATAATCCAAGAAATGTAATTCGGAACAAATCTCGCAAATACCGATCGCATCACCTTTGGTCAAGGTATAATGACCGCCGGGAAAGTCAACACGAACATTGCCGTCTACAATCAAGTGGAGTGCAGTCATCGGCTGACCGTTACGATATATGATGTGTTTGTCGTCTAATTTAATACCGGCCATAGAAGCGCCTCCCGAGAGTAGCTTTTCACTTATTATAATGTGTATCGGCTTTTTGCACAACAGAATCAAGCAAATTTCTACTGTACTTTTTTAGGGATTATGTTACAATCACTTGTGAATTTAAAATCACAACCAAAGAGTACACAAATCGGCGTTTTTTTGACGAAAGCGGTATGGAGGAGTAGGTTTGGAAGATGAAAAAAAAGACAAACATCGATTGGTACAGGAATATACACTGATCGTAAAACCACTATTTCGCTATCTTCCTTGGTTGGAGAGTGCATCCGGTAAAAATGTGAGTTCTCCATTTGAAGGACAGGGGATCGTTCAAAATTCCATTACTTTTCCGGTGTATGACAGTATGCTGATGCGATTTATCAAAGAGTGTTCACGCAGTTCGCTAATGGACAAAAATTACCGTTATGTCTATACAAGGAATCGCATCAAAACCAATCAAGATGAGCGACGAATGATTGAGAGAGCGACCCTCAAAGAATGGGATATCCTTCGTGGTATTTTATCATATTATGTATTAGGCGGCATGACAAAAGGTTCCTTGTGGGAAAAAGGAATTTCATCTAATGTCCTTTACTTGGTACTCAAGCAGATGAAATATGTACTTGAGTATTGGGACAAGCCGGTTAAGGAATAGGGGATAGACATGGGTGATAAGTCGTTATTGAAAAAGAAGTATATATTGGAAACTGCGCGAAAAGTCTTTGTCGAAAAAGGGTTTAAAAAGGTCACGATGAAAGATATTGTTGAAGCCTGTGATATCAGCAGAGGTGGACTTTATCTATATTACAGCAGTACCGGTGAGATTTTTCTGGAGGTTTTAAAGTTGGAGACACAGGAAGCAGACGATGTGTTTTCCGATCAAATTACAGAAGACGCGACTGCCGCAGATATTTTGCTCCTATTTATGCAAGAACAGAAAAAGGAATTGCTCAGGAAGAATAATACGCTGACGCAAGCGATCTATGAATTTTACTTCGAAAATCAAATGCCAAAAAAATACAATGTCTTAAAGAGACAGTTTGATTCTGCAGTAAAAATTATACAGAAATTGATTGAAGCAGGTGTTGACAATGGTGAGTTTGTCTGTGAAGACTGCGAAGGGATGGCGAGAAACATTATCTTTGCGCTGGAAGGATTGAAGATTTCCGCTCAGACGATTGGTATTACGGATACCATGGTGGATCGGGAATTTCAATATATCATGAGAAGTTTGGGACTTGAAGAAAATAGCACCAAGCAATTGTAACATTGGGCAAAGCCGCCGCGTAAGAAACGGTGGCTTTATGTATGTACATCGGCGATATGGAGGGACAGATGGCAGTTAAGCGCATTTATGTAGAAAAGAAGCCTGCATTTGCAGTTAGGGCAAAAGAGCTGCAAGAAGAGCTCAAAGGGTATTTGGGGATGAAAAGCATACGGGCGGTTCGTGTTTTTAACCGTTACGATGTGGAAAATGTGTCAGAAGAAATATTTGCGGTAGCGTGTAATTGTGTCTTTTCTGAGCCACCGGTAGATGATCTGTATTTGGAAACACTGCCTCTAACCGAGGCGTATGTATTCGGAGTAGAATATCTACCCGGACAATTTGACCAAAGAGCGGATTCCGCGATGCAGTGTTTACGCTTCTTAGATGAAACACAAGAGCCCTTGATCAAAACCGCAACCATCTACGCGATAGAAGGAGATTTGACGCCGGAAGAGTTTGAACGCATTGCACAGTACTGTATGAATCCGGTTGACAGCAGAGAAGCTTTGATGGAGAAACCGGCTACTTTGGCGATGCAATATGACGAACCTCAAGATATCATGATATTGGATGGATTTCGCGAACTTGGCGAGCAAGAGACGAAACATCTCTACGATTCATTGGGCCTGGCGATGACGTTTCGCGATTTTCTTCACATCCAAGCCTATTTTCAACAAGAAGAAGAGAGGGATCCCACCGAGACAGAGATTCGTGTATTGGATACCTATTGGTCTGACCACTGCAGACACACGACGTTTTTGACAGAAATCACCGATGTTTCCTTTGGGGAAGGAACTTATCGGACGCCGATCGAGACTGCATATCGGAGTTATTTGGATACCAGAGAAGAATTGTATCAAAATCGCAAGGACAAGCCGATTTGCTTGATGAATTTGGCTCTTTTGGCTATGAAAAAGCTAAAGGCGCAAGGAAAATTGAATGATTTGGAAGAATCAGAGGAAATCAATGCTTGTTCGATCATCGTGCCGGTAGAGCAGACCGCAGAGGATGGTAGTAAGGTAACCGAAGAATGGATCGTTTTCTTCAAAAACGAGACACACAATCATCCGACTGAAATAGAACCTTTCGGCGGTGCCGCAACTTGTTTGGGCGGTGCCATTCGCGATCCTTTGTCCGGAAGGGGCTATGTCTATCAAGCAATGAGAGTGACCGGTGCCGCTGATCCAAATACCCCGGTGGAGAAGACATTAAAAGGGAAGCTACCGCAAAAGAAGTTGGTTCGAGGTGCGGCTTCCGGGTATTCCTCCTATGGCAATCAAATTGGTTT
>JAISHZ010000306.1 GCA_031262285.1 Lachnospiraceae bacterium
GAACTTTTCTATTTGATCTTTCGTATAACGAATATCCGTTTCCTTTTCACTGTCCGCGACACATAAATGGGAAAAGATCCCTCGAATATCCAAAGATCGAAGTGTAAAGTACTCTGCAATTTGCTCGCTATGTGCCCAACTCTCTCCCAACCGATTCATCCCGGTATCGACTTTGATTTGGATGGGTAGGATTGCTTTGCAAAGATCAGCTTCTCGCGCCAACGCATACGCATGTGTTTTGTCTGTCGCTGTCTGCGTAAGGGAGAAAGCAAGAAGATCTCTCACAGTATTCGGATCTGTATACCCCAGTACCAATATCTCACCGACGACTCCTGCTTGCCGCAGCGCAATCCCTTCTTGTGCTGTCGCCACCGCGAAAGATTGATATCCTAACGAATTTAAATAGAGAGAAACCTCATTGGCACCGTGTCCGTACGCATTCGCTTTCACGATTGCCATGATTTTGCACTTCTTCGGTAAAAGACTCTCCAACACCGACATATTGTGACCTAAATTCTTCAATTGAATCCGAATCCACGCGCGTTCCTTTTCTATCGACTCATTCTGACCGGAAGACATCTCAATCGCCTACCCCCTATCCTTATTGGTTGCGATGTGGGTCATCGCATATCGCACCTTATGATTCACTCTCTTGAAACGTTTGTTCCAACAAGGTGGCGATGATTTGTGAAAAAGACCATCCGATTCCCTTGAACATATTGGGATAGCGACTATGAGAAGTGAACCCCGGGATGGTATTGACTTCATTGAACACGATCTCACGGTAGGGTGTCAAAAACATATCCACACGTGCAAATCCTTTGCACCCCAGGGTTCGATATATCAGTCGCGCTGTTATGAGTATCTCATTTTTTATCTTTGCATCAATACGTGCGGGCATATGTATTTTGGATGTAATCAGCGAATACTTCTCTGTATAATCAAAAAAACCCTGTTTTAATTCGATCTCATCAAGTTCTCCGACGATCAGATCGACATCTCCCATAATGGCACAACCGATCTCAAATCCGTCAATCGTTTCCTCCACGATTACTTTGTGATCATGCAAAAAAGCATTTTGTACTGCGCCGGGTAGTTCCTCTTTGTGAAATACCTGTGTGATACCATAGGAAGAACCGGCATTGGCCGGTTTCACAAACACCGGATAGTGAAAGTTACTATCTATTACAGAAAACTCTTCCTCTGTCGGATACGCAAAGAGTACCGTCGATTTCGGTACTGCGACCCCTTCTGCGCGGACTAAACGATGCGCGATATCTTTGTCCATACAGATCGCGGAGCTAAGCAATCCGCATCCAACGCGCGGAATCCCTGCCATCTGTAACAGTCCCTGTACAGTGCCGTCTTCTCCGTTTTTGCCATGCAACACCGGAAAAACAGCATCAAGGCGAATGACTTGCGCATCCGGTGAATTGCGTAGGAGGATCCCATGGTCTTTCGGCTCGGGAGACAACATCACGCTGGTACAAGCATTGCTCTTGCTCCAAGTATCATCGAGAATATGGCTTGTCTCTCCCTCATAAAGAAACCACTGTCCATCTCTGGTTATACCAATCAGTAACACGTGATATTGTGTCCGATCTATCGCTTCTATCACGGAGTACGCAGATTGCAAAGACACTTCATACTCTGTAGAATTACCTCCAAATAAAATAGCAACCGTCTTTTTGTTCATCTCACTAATCCTTTCACTAATGATGAGGCATTTCATTTCATATCCACTCATTATAGTACTCTTGCGATCAGATGGCAAGAGTGACCGTTCTTCTTACATTCTCTTCAGCGTGCGAAAAAGTCGCTGTGCGAAAAGGTTATCCCGATCTGCGTATAGACGCCCCATTCAGATTGAGCGTCTATGACCAGATCCATTCCCTCACAAAGCTTTTGGCATAGATATAACCCCATACCCGTCGCCTTTTGCTCTTGGCTTCGCCCATTGCTGCCGGTAAACCCTTTCTCAAAGATTCGTTCGAGATCATGAGGGAGTATTCCGATCCCATTGTCTCGTATCAAGAGCTTCTGACGTCGATCCTCCTCGGTAAAGATTTGAATCTGTACGCCTCCCGGCTTCCGATATTTCACCGCATTCAAGAGGATTTGCGCCAACACAAATCGCAGCCACTTGGTATCTGCGATCACCACCATGTCCGGCGTTACCTCTATCGTGATCGCCGCGTGGTGAATCAAGAAAATTTGCTTATACTTTTGAAGGACTGCATGAATTTCTTCTTGGAGATGGATTGGTTTTAGAATAAAGTCCCGATAGATTCCCTCCGAACGTGCATAGTACAATGCCATTTCCACTTTGTTGTCGATGGTGGATAGCTGTGCCAATAGATTCCGATCTCCCTTTCTTTTCTCGTTTTCGATCAACATCATCATGGTCGTAATGGGGGTTTTGATTTCATGCACCCAAGCCTCGATAAACTCTCGATAGTTCAATCGTTCTTCTTCTATACAGCGGATCTTCTCGATCATTGATTTGCCGCAACGCCGCAGAATCTCTCGATACAATTCATCTGTTGACGAAGGCGAATATGGCAGCAATTCCGCTATCAAATACGCCTCTTCCAATTCTTCCAAATCATCCAATTGTGAAAAGATTTGTCCGAAAAATATTTTTTGCCTATGAAACTCCAGTGCGGATACAAAAAAAAGAATTCCTGTCCACGCCATCAATATCAAGAGGATCGTGGATCCAGAATTCCCAACCGCATATAAATACCAACTAAGGAGCATCATGCAAAACAAGTGTAATACCCATATTAACAGTTTGTCTTTCCCATATTGAAAAAATGTCATGATCGCTCTTTCCACTGTTCTGAGACAAAATTGTCGCAACCCTTAATGGGATCGTTCTATGTTCGCTTCCCCCAGGCACAATTTGTATCCGACGCCTCTTTTGGTTTCGATCAACACATCCGATCCCAATACCGCAAGCTTTTTGCGGATTCTCGTCATATTCACACTGAGTGTGTTCTCGTCAAGATAGACAGCGTGATCCCAAAGGAAGTCCGATAGATCCTCTCTGGATACATAACGATTCGGATGCAAGAATAAATAACGCAACATCTGCATTTCCTTTTTGGATAATTCCTGCGTACTTCCGTGGGCTTCTACGGCGGCATTCGCGATATCCAAAGTCAGAGATCCAAAAGTCAGTCTCACGTCTTTACCGGAAGGAATGGAGCGTTTGAGGACTGCGGCTATCCGAGCCAAAAGAACAGAAGGGTGATATGGTTTTATCACATAATCATCCCCACCCATCAGTAACCCGCCAAGCTCATCCGCGGAAGAGTCGCATCCTGTCACAAAGATAATCGGTACTCGAGACACCCTGCGAAGCGCTGCACAAATCTCATTACCATCGACGCTTGGAAGATTACGATCCAGAAGAATCAGATCCGGCTTGGCTTGTAGGATTTGGTTGACCGCGTCACCAAACTCCTCCACACAGACGACATCATACAAAGCGTTTTGAAGGAACAACGCCAACTGTGTACGAGCTTCCTCATCATCCTCTACCACTATGATCCGATACACGTTTTGCCCTCATCGCTCCTTATTTCATCGAAACACGCCACCTGCTACTGCTTTATCCATCACAGGGAACGTACAAAGGAACTCCGGCAAATATCATACGTCTGTACACTTGGCTTTGTCAAGGGATTTCTTCCCCCGATAATACCATATCCAGAATATGTGCCAATGGATAACATGCATTCATCGCTTCTTCAACCGTATTGTTTTGAGCGCCTACTTCAATCAAAGAGGATCGTGGACTCAAATGCATATTGTATCGATAAGCTTTTAAATAAATCTTTCGTGTCAGACCTGGATAATATTCCATGGATTTGACTTGAAGCTGAAAGGAGAACGCCAAGGTACTTTCCAAATTGTCATTGCGCAAATACTCGATATTTCCCGTTTTTCGAGTACGGCTCAAGCCATTAAAGAACATAAATTGTGCCGTTGGTTTCCCATCTAGTTCTATCATCAAATGATCGTTTTCCGCTGCCGCATCTCTATGTAAATCAATGACTACCTCAATAGAAGGATTTTCTTTCAAAATTTCTTCCAGAATCGGTAATGCACCGGAATACGCGTCAGGTCCCGCCTGCATATCGTACTCCCCCGTATAATGAATCACACCATACCCATAATCTTCTCGCAAGATCGTCGCTAATTTCTCACCCACACCAACAATAGATGTAGACGGATCATCCGGTATGGAATCTTTGAACATTTCATGGTAATGTGTATGGAAAATCAATATTTGCGGTTTCGAAGGATCCTTTGCAAACGTTAAATCCATTCCGCTTAAAAGTTCGACATTCAGTTGATCATTGCCGATCATCGTCGATGAATCAATGGTGTAAAAATTCTTCACAAGCGATTCATATTCCGTATACATCGACAAATCAATGGCGTTTACCCTTTGTCTGGGAACAAAAGGAGTGGCAATCGTTTCCTCCCACGTAGAAGTTTGTGTATTGGTATCTGTTTGCGTATGCTCTGAGTCTTCCGTTACCGTTGTTCCTGCTTGCGTATTTTCCGTCAAAAGATTGTTCTGCCAATCTTCCTCCTCCACCCCATCCATCTCTTCATAATAGGAATGCTCCTCTTCCTGTGCCTGGGCAAAAAGAAGCCGCTCGATGGTTTCCGCATCTTGCATTTTGACTGTTTGCTTCGTATTTCGTGCTGCATAGCGATAAAACGGAAGCAGCTGAGCAAGCTGAATATCACTCATCATTTCTGATAAGGTGACATGATCTTCTTCTATAAACAAAAAAACAGGCGTATAAGTATCCAAAAGGGTTTCTCTTGTCCAAGTTAAAATTTGGTTTTTGATTGCTATCCCAATACTGGCGGATCCGGCAGTTTGATGGTCTTTCCCCAGTGCAAACAAAAACAACACCACAAGAACAACTATCCCGATATTAGGGTTTATTTTGAGTCTCTTGATTTTAACGGCGATACCATCCTGTTACATAGGTTGTTCTCATTATATGCAAAACCGATTCGCACTATTACCGTAGGGGTTTCCGAATCTTCCAAAGAAGCGTCGGCAATCACACCATGATATTGGGGTATCATTCACAGGTTTTGTCCCGTGCAGTCGCTATCGTACGGAATGTACAATTTTATCCGCGCTTTTGCGTTAGGACGAGGAACCTCTCGCAGCGCGTTCTTAACTACCGGTAATCTCTAGCGCCATATTGATCCCTTCGGAAACCGTAAAACTGACTCGCTTAATCACCGCGTCAATATCTTTTCCTGTCATATACATATTATTGAGTTCCCCAAGTGTCGGCATCTGCCTACCCCTATATTTCACTTTTTCATATTCC
>JAISHZ010000352.1 GCA_031262285.1 Lachnospiraceae bacterium
GGGGTTTCGATGGGAATTACAGGAGTTGCGGCGGGTGCCGCGACCATTGGCTGCTGCTGCAACATGATCGGGTTTGCGGTAGCTAGTTTTCGTGAAAACAAGTGGAGCGGTCTGATCGCGCAAGGGGTAGGTACTTCAATGTTGCAAGTGCCCAATATCATGAAAAAGCCACTGATTTGGTTACCGGCGATTCTTTCAAGTGCTATCTTGGGACCGATTGCATCCGCCGTCTTGCAGATGACCAGTACACCTGTGGGTTCCGGAATGGGTACTTCCGGTCTGGTAGGACAATTTGCAGCGTTTGATGCCATGACACAAAGTGGCACTGCAACCGGTGAAGCGTTGTTTTGGATCCTCCTTATGCATATCCTGCTACCGGCATTTCTCTCCTATGCAATTTCTGTCTTTATGCGCAAGAAAAATTGGATTCGTCCCGGAGATATGAAACTGACTTTGTGACCGCCAATTTGCATGATGAGATAAATGATTCAAGAAGAATAAGGCGTGAATAGCAATGAATCATAACTACGCCCTAGCACGCATGGGAGAACTCCCTTGAAATGCACAATTGTTTATGTTAGAATGAATGTGCTTATTGGAGGTAACTCATTTCATGAGAAGAAAGAAGCATACGCGTAAAAGGAATCACGTCTTGATCATTACATCCGATGCTACAGATACCAGATTGCGTCAGATAAGATTGAATTCGAGATGGCTTCAAGCATTTATTCTGTTTTTGTGTATTGCAATAGGAGCGGCGGCAGGATACCTCTATTACGCGGCGAAATTGTGGGGGACGCTGGAAACCTTACAAAATGATCTATCGAAATTACAAACGACAAATCAAAACTTAATTGCGGAAAAAGAACAACAAAGTAAACAGGACGCAATCGAGATTGAAAATCTAAACGATCAAGTCAAAAAATTGACTGAAGAAGTCGATCTTGCGATACAAAGAGAAACTGAATTGGCACAGTTATTAGAGATTCAAAGAGTGCCGACAGAATTTCCGCTCACAAGCCTTGCTTCCCTTGAAGAACGACTCGATGGGGATCCTTTGATCATCTTTTTGGCCACTGAAGGAACGATGGTGGTGGCTACTGCGAAGGGAAGTGTCTTGGCGGTCAACGATGATGCGGAATATGGACATAATGTATGGGTAGACCATGGAAACGGATATGTAACGGTCTACCGAAATCAAGGAACAGCAGTCGTCGAGGTAGGCGATTCTGTAGCACAAGGAACGACATTGTTTCTTATGGGCGAGGACAATCTAACTCTTGGTTACCAGATTATGAAAGACGGATCCTATATCAATCCAATGGATGTACTGGAAATCAAAGGATAGATCAACGAAGGAACATAGTTGAAAGCAAGAAAGCTTTCAAGTTGAAAGCAAGGGAGCTTTCAACTTCCTTGATTGAAACGCGTGCCGTTGGCACGCAGATGGGAGCATAATGAAAAAGAATCGAGACAAATCGCAAATCAAAATAACTACAATATTGGGCAAAGAAGCAGAATTTCAAGGTGATTTTCACGTAAAAGGTTCCGCTCGTGTGGATGGCACGGTAAATGGGAATGTCGTCGTAACCGGATCTATGGTAGTGGGAACCAGCGGCTATATAAATGGTAACATTGATGCAAATACCGCCATCATTGGAGGCGAGGTATTTGGTAACGTCACAGCAGCACAAAGATTGGAACTTACCGGTACTGCGAAAGTGATTGGCGACATATCGACCAAAATCATCGTAATCGACGGCAATGCCGTTTTCCATGGTCGATGTGATATGAATCAAGAAGCGACTCCAAGTGGCGAAAAGAGAAATTTATCCGCAAAGAATGCGCGTATCGGCAAAAAATCTGCGAAAGCGGCGCTGCAAGAAGCTTTGCGGGAAGTGGAAGAAGATGTGAAGAATGAAGAAGCGACAACGACAGAGGGGTAAATAGGATTTCGGGATACATATTTCACTATTGCTTACTGTTGCAAGCGTTTAAAAATTACATCATAACCATCGCTACCGTACTGTAAGGAGCGGTTCACTCTGCTGATTGTTGCAGTAGAAGCGCCTGTCTTTTCGGCGATTTCGACATAGGTTTTGTGATTTTTAAGCATGGACGCGACTTCGAAACGCTGCGAAAGAGACAAAAGTTCATTTACTGTACATAGATCGTCGAAAAAGTGATAACATTCCTCTTTGCTTTGCAGGCAAAGGATAGCATCAAACAAGGTATCAACTGCTTCTGTGTTGATTTTTTCGTTCATAGGATACCTCCGTGTGAGAGCATAGGCTTTCTTTCAAGTGGTTTAACCGACACATTGTAACATAAGCCATTCTTTTCGTAAAGATATATATGGGTTCTGTGAAGGGAGGCGATGAGCGGATGGATTCGGAGGAATGCCTACAAAACATTCTTGATACACTGGATCATATTGAACATATTAAGGTAGCGGATATCCCCACGATCGAGTTGTATATGGATCAAGTCACTTCCTTTATGGACAAGGGTCTCCATCCCAAAATCCGAAAATCAGAAGATAATCGGATCATGACCAAGACAATGATTAACAATTACGCCAAAAATGACTTGTTGCCTCCTCCTATCAAGAAAAAGTATTCCAAAGAACATATCCTCCTTTTGATTTTTATCTATTATTTCAAAGGAGTGCTACCGATTTATGAGATACAAGCGCTTTTACGCCCGATTACGGAGCGTTATTTTCAGACGAACGCCAAACTGGGGTTAGAAGATATCTATGAAGAAGTGTTTCGATTGGAAGAGTCACAGATTGCGTTGTTAAAGGCAGATGTAAAAGAAAAATTCACGCAGGCTAAGGGAGCGTTTGCGAATGCGACACCGGATGAATCCGATTTTTTACGCAAATTTACATTGATCTGTATGTTGAGTTTTGATGTGTATTTAAAAAAAAGGATGATTGATAAGCTTGTTGAAGAACTGAATTTTGAATCGAAATAAAGTGAATAAAACGCACATGATCAAAGAGGTTTGTGCAAAAAACACAGGATCAAAGAGGTTTGTGTAAAAGACGCACAGAATCAAAAATGTTTGTACAAAAACGCACAAAACCTAAGAGATCTGTGCAAAAATGCAAGACATAAGCGGTCTGTGCAAAAAGCGCACAAGACATAAGCGGTCTGTGCAAAAAGCGCACAGACCGCTGACAGAGTAGAATGATAATTTACGTGGTATGAGCAACACGTAAGACGGGATTGATTATTGAGCTGCTTTTTGAGCGAATGTTGTATTCACCAGATCTTCATAGGGGACTCTGACCTCTAATACATTGGATTCTTCGAGAATATTTTGAAGCAAATCAAAGGCTTCCTTTTCAAATACCAGATCATTTTTCCAAGTGTCTTGATTGTAATAACGTGCAACGATTGTCGTCAAATCGTCCATGTCTGTATCGGGAAATTGAGGTGCAATCGCCTTGGCGATTTCTTCCGGTGTGTGTGTTTTCACGTAATCCAATCCTTTTTGGATCGCGTTCGTAAACGATTGAATCAACGCTTCGTTCTTTTCCAAAAAGCTCTTTTTGGCACTAAAAGCGGTATACGGCACGTAGCCGGATTCTTCACCGAGAGAAGCAATGACATAGCCGTCCCCTTTTGTTTCCAGAGCAGTGGCGTGAGGTTCAAATTCGATGGTGTACGTTCCTTGACCGCCCGAAAAAGCGGCTGCGGTTGAGCCAAAATCGATACTTTGATCAATAGAAACAGTGGATGGGTCTATTCCATTTTTGCGCAAGATATATTCAAATACCATTTCAGGCATTCCGCCTGCACGACCGCCCAAAACATCTTGACCTACGAGCATATCCCATGAAAAGTCAGGTATGGGTTCTCTGGCTACGAGAAAGTTCCCGGCGCGTTGCGTAAGTTGTGCGAACGAGATAGCATAATCACTCGTTCCGCCTGCGTAAGTATAGATCACGCTTTCGCTACCCATGAAGCCGATATCTGCTTCTCCGGTTAAGAGAGCTGTCATCGTTTTGTCGGCTCCGAAACCGTTTACGAGAGTCAGTTCAATGCCTTCCTCCGCAAAATACCCTTCTTCAATAGCCACATACATGGGAGCGTAAAAAATGGAATGCGCTACCTCGTTTAATGTGATGGGTGTTAAGTTGTTGCCGGATGTTTTTGCGCCGCAACCGGTAAGCAAAGCGAAAACGGCGACCAATGCCAGCAATTTGAGTACAATTTTTTTCATAAAATCCTCCAGTTTCTTTGTTGATGATCTATTATATTTTTGGATTCCGAAAAATGTTACTGATTTTTTAAGTTTATAGAATGAGAGGGAAGATATGGGATTAATAAAAGCTACAGCAGATGCAATTTCGGGAGTATTGGCAGATTCTTGGCGCGAATATTTTTATTGTGATGCGCTCGATGATGAGACACTGGTCGCAAAAGGGCTTGTTCGATTGAACAAGAGCAGAGGGAGTAATACAAAGGCCTCTGACAATCTCATCAGTAATGGCTCAATCATTGCTGTCAACGAAGGACAGTGTATGCTGATCGTGGATCAGGGCGAAGTGGTTGAAGTTTGTGCGCAACCGGGTGAATATCGGTATGATGCCTCCACGGAACCCAGTATCTTTTATGGTGATCTTTCACAGAGCGTGCAAGACACCTTGAAACAAGTAGGGAGACGCTTTTCGTTTGGCGGCGTAACGGGGAAAGACCAAAGAGTCTACTTTTTTAATATCAAAGAGATTGTTTCCAATCGATTTGGGACCGCAACGCCGATTCCATTTCGTGTAGTGGATTCCAATATTGGCTTGGATATGGATATCAGTCTTCGTTGTAACGGGGCGTATTCTTTTCAGATCGTAGATCCACTGCTTTTCTATCAAAATGTCTGCGGCAACGTCAAAAGTACCTTCACTCGTTCCATGATTGCG
>JAISHZ010000374.1 GCA_031262285.1 Lachnospiraceae bacterium
TGATTGAGACAGCGGTGTCTCAAGCCAAATCATTAAGAGAAAGAGGAGCAGATATCGTAGTTTGTCTGTCACATCTGGGGATTAATGAAAATCAAGCCATGGATTACGGCTCTGCATATGACATCGCACAAAACGCGATGGGGATCGATGTGATCATTGATGGGCATACACCGGAAGCGGAATTGCTTACACAAAATACATTTGCCGTACCGATTGCCTCTATATCCGAAGACGGGATGCAAATCGGTAGGATCGCATTTTATCTGGAAGACGGGCTGGTGGTTCCCCAAATTGAAATCTTAACGAAAGAGGATTTTGCGAACATCACACCTTTAGAAGAAGTGACAGATTTGATTCTAGCCTGTGAAGAACAGGTGGAGCAAGTCTCACAGACTGTAGTCGGGCAGTCTGCTGTGTCATTGATGGATTATGAAAAAGAAATCATCCGAGCAAAGGAAAGTGTTCTTGCAGATATTGTGGCAGACTCTATGCGATGGGTAAGCGGTGCGCAGATCGCTTTTTGCAATGCCGGAAATGTACGAAGTGGGATCGATGTTGGGGATATCACATTAGAAGATATCAACAATATGTTGCCGTACTCCAATATGTTACGTATGGCACAAGTTCCCGGTCAAGTGATCAGAGAGGCACTTGAGCACAGTGCTTCGTTGTATGGGAAGATGGACGGTGGGTTCCTACAACTGTCCGGATTGGAATATATCTTTGATCCGACTTTGCCGGAGGGGAGTCGTGTTACGCAGATTACCTTACAAGGGGAACCTTTTTCAAACGAAGAAATGTATTCCTTGGTGGTGTTTGATTTTATTGCAGAGGGGGGAGATGGATACTCCATGCTCATAGATTGGTTTGCGAATGCGCAAACGGTGGGAGAGGGAGATATAGGTAGTATTTTCGCAGACTATATTTCCATGCAGGAGACCCTCAAGCTTGGAGCACAAACAAGTGGGCGTATTACAGTCATTGGGAACGAGAGTGATACACAGAAAGAAGACGCGATAAGAGGATATATCATCATAGCGGTGTGCTTGATCGCAGGGTTCGGTTTAAGTTATGTCGCTTTGCAGTCCGGGCGCAAGAAGCGCAAGTAGGGGGGCATTTGAAGATTCAAAAATTTAAGTCTTTGAGACTCCACGCAGTCATGATCGCAACATATGCTTTTTTCATTGTGGGATTATTTGTGCTTAGCAATATGAACTTTTCCACACCACTAAAGATTGATCTGAACGATAGCGCAGTGTTTTTGAGAGAAGGTGCAGAACGCAATTATATGATTGATCCCAGGGGGGAGAACAGTCCATGGATTGATTTGACGGGAAAATCATGGAGCATATACAAGTCCGGTTTGGTGGACGAAGATAAACAAAGGTTGCTTACGCCAACGGACAAGCCGGTGAAGTATTTCACCTATATGTTGGAGTTTGAGGTTTCCACCGAGCAAATAGCGTTTCTTCGCCGCAATTCGATTTGTCCGGGACTGCATTTGGCTTCGATTTCAGATAACTGGGAGATTTATTTAAATGGGAATCTCGTTAAACGAAATATGTTTTTGGATGAGGATGGTTCTATTGCGGTTCACAAAAATGTAGTTTCTTACAGTGTCCCTTTTGACAAAAGCTATTTACTCGAAGGGGTAAATAAGTTGATGATATATGTTGTGTGTGCTCCCAATTATTCGGATGCGGGGTTGTACTTTGCAGGCGATTATTACATCGATGAATATGAAGGGATTCAAGCACAAAACAACCAAATCTTTCTGCTGTTTTTATCCGGGATTAGTATTTTCATGGCTTTCTACAATTTCTTGATCTTTTTGAATAGTAAGAAAGAAAGGCATTATTTACACTTTACTTGTGTGCAATTATTGCTTGGAATCTATATTTTCGTCAATACTCCTTATACGCAGTCCTACTTCGCGGATTCACAGGTCGTAAAAGCGATAGAATTTATGTGTGTTTGTATCATGCCTATTTTTGCGATTCTCTTTACCAAGAATATTGCGCGTCAAAGACTGCGTCTGGTATGGAAAGTGATCATCGGGATCCAAATCGTCGTGGCTGCTTTGATTCCGTTTGTGGGATTACAGGCTTCTGTGGATTTGCTGCTGATTGGGGAATGTTTTGTATTGGTCGATTTGATTTATGGGATGGTACTTTCCTTTCGAGTGCTCCTAAGCATGGCGGAGGATAACGCGAAAAGTTCGGGCAATGATAAATGGAAAGAATTTGTTTCCGTAACCTTTCGTTCTGTGCATGGCAATGCTGCTATCGGACTGTCGATCGTCTTCATTTCGGCGATCATCGGCGTTATTACCTCTTCGATCATAGGATCAGATCAGAATCATGTTATTCTGGGACTTTTTGCTTTCGTGATCAGTGTCTCATATGCGTTATCCAACGATGTGATCGAGACGAAACAACAAATCGCCGGACAAAACGAACTTTTGGAAGTGAAAGTGACGAGTCGCACCAAAGAGCTGGAAGAACAGACGCAGCTTGCACTGATGGCTTCGGCAGCAAAGACGCGCTTTTTGGCGACGATGTCGCACGAAATTCGGACTCCCATGAATGCGATTATCGGTATTTCTCAGATTGAATTGGCAAGAAATGATTTGGACGAGCAGTTTAAAGATGCCCTACATCGAATCTATTCATCGGGTCGTGGTTTGTTGGGTATTATTAACGATATCTTGGATTTATCCAAAGCAGAGAGTGGCAAATTGGAACTAAACATTGCCGAATATGATGTTCCCTCTCTCCTCAACGACATTGTACAATTGAACATGGTGCGTATTGGATCAAAGCCAATTGCGTTTGCATTAGAAGTGGATCCGACGATTCCGCTCAAATTGATCGGTGATGAACTGCGTATCAAGCAAATCATGAACAACATTTTGTCGAACGCTTTTAAGTATACCCAAGCGGGCAGTGTCAAGATGAAGGTGGCAGTTGCCGGAGAAGAGCGCCAACCGGAACTGTTGATCAGTGTAGCGGATACAGGGCAGGGTATCCGAAAAGAGGACATAGAGAAGCTCTTTGACGATTATACTCGTTTTAACAGTGAAACAAACAAAGCGACCGAGGGTACCGGTTTGGGGATGAGTATCACCGGCAAGCTCGTCAAATTGATGAATGGCGAGATAAGAGTGGAAAGCGAATTCGGAAAGGGCAGCACATTTGTGGTTCGGTTCCCACAGGAATGTAACGATCTGACGCCGATAGGGGAAGCATTGGCGACGCAGTTGACTTCTTTTGAATATCGAGAAAGACATGACAATCAAGAGGAGATGGAATATATACCCATGCCCTATGGGAAGGTACTGGTCGTTGATGATGTGGAAACCAATCTCTTCGTCGCAGCAGGATTGATCGCTCCGTATCGACTCCGGTACGACCAAGCAATCAGCGGTTTTGAGGCGATCGAAAAGGTGGAAGCAGGGAATCAATATGATATTATTTTCATGGATCATATGATGCCGCAAATGGATGGCATTGAGACAGTGCGCAGACTGAGAGCGATGGGGTATCAATTACCGATCGTGGCACTGACCGCAAATGCGATTGTCGGCAACGAAGCCATGTTTCGACAAAATGGATTTGACGATTTCATTTCCAAACCGATATCCGCAAAACAATTGGATATTACATTACAGCGCTATATCAAGGAAAGACACAAAGAAGAAGCAAAGGAAATCGCCGATGCAAGAAATGAGTTGCAACTGGAGATGTCGTCGAAAGGAGGGGATACCAAAAGCACGGAAGGAACTGGCAGAGCAGTTCCTGCCAAGAAACCGGTGAAGAAAAAGAGTGTTGATCCAAGATTAAAAGAAGTCTTTATTCGAGATTCACGCAATGCAGTTCGAGTGCTTACGGATACCTTGAGCCAATCGAATCTGGAACTTTTTGCGATTACGGCACATGGAATGAAATCAGCCTGTGCGAATGTGAAGGAATCAAAGCTTTCTCTCTTGGCAAGTGAACTGGAAACAGCGGCGAAGAATCAAGAAAAAGCAATCCTAGACGAGAAACTTCCTCTTTTCTTGGATGCATTGAGAGCGGTGATTCGATCATTCGAACCTCCCAAAGAGACGATCGTCATGCAGGAAGATGTCGTCTATCTGGCGCAAAAAATGAAAGAAATCAAGACCGCGTGTGAAGAGTATGAACCGTGCTATGCGAACGCCGCTATCCAAGAATTGAAACAAAAGCAATGGAAATCGGAAACACAGAAGGTACTGGATGAAATATCCGGATGCCTGCTTCATGCAGATTTTGAAGAAGCAGCGAAGATCTGTGAACAGTTCGAGCAACACGGGAACAATGTTTGAAAGTAAAGAGAACTTTCAAACTCCTTGATTTAAAAGCGCGCCATGGGCGCGCGAACGGGAACAATGTTTGAAATTAAAAGAATGAAAAGGAGACATTTATGGCAAATTTACAAGGAACGAATACTGAAAAGAATCTGATGAAAGCATTTTCGGGTGAATCAGAAGCTCGCAATAAGTACACATATTACGCGTCGAAGGCACGTAAGGATGGATATGTTCAAATTGCGAATATTTTTGAAGAAACAGCACACAACGAAAAAGAACATGCAGAGCTTTGGTTCAAAATGCTGCGCGGCGGAATACCCGATACAGCAGAAAATCTGAAAGACGCTGCCGGCGGAGAACATTTCGAGTGGTCTGAAATGTACGCGCAGTTCGCACAGGAAGCCAAACAAGAAGGGTTTGATGAGATTGCAAGGTTATTCCAAGGCGTAGCGGAGATTGAAAAAGAACATGAGCAACGATATTTAAAACTTCTCGCCAATGTGGAGGGTGGATTGGTGTTCTCCAGAGAGAATGATCAGATTTGGCAGTGTACCAACTGTGGTCATGTCTATGTGGGGAAAGCAGCGCCAAACAAATGCCCCATTTGCAGTCACGATCAAGCGTACTTTGCACTCAAGGCAGATAACTATTAATACGTTTGCCTATCTACGTTAAAGGAAGTGTATCCCGGACGAACCACACAGAGTATGGGACAGTTTTGGGTGTTAGACTCTCTGGGCGTTCCGATGAGCCCAGAACAGTGAAAATGCGCGCACAAGCAAGCGCTCATTTTCACTTGGTCTCATCTCCACAGAACGTATAACACCCAAAACTCCCCCCAACTCTGTACGGTTCTGTGCATCGATTAGCTATCGAACATATATTTGGGAACGTATGAATCAATGTCTTGAGATTAAGATTTTAGATACGTTACAGTGTGCCTCGGACGAACCAAACCGCGCTTAGGGAGTTTTGGGTGTTAGACTCTCTGTGCGGTTCGGTATGGAAAAGCAGTTTAATATTGATCAGTGAACGCCGGTTATAACGCCATGTACTTATGATACCTTGATAATTAACTAACTATACAAAATAATAAAGATCAGCCTTTATAAACGCATTCGACTCGAATCGATGCTAAATATGGTTGATATAAGTACTATTTGTCGATAATACGCTAATGATGCGGTGAAATACTGGCATATTTTCACCCCCGGCGGAGTATACATTATAATGTACTATGAGTTTGTATGACGAAATCTGATTTTATCCGATTTGCAACCACTCATAGAAAGAAAATACAGAAAGAATAAGAAGGGAGAACTAAGTATGACAGATAAGGTTATTGAAAACAACCAAGTGACAGTAATGGGGGAAATCGTCGGTGATTTCACCTACAGCCTTGAGATCTTTGGAGGAGGAGTGGAGATGGTTGATGTAAAAGTACATGGGTTGCGTGAAAGCGTG
>JAISHZ010000380.1 GCA_031262285.1 Lachnospiraceae bacterium
CTACTTGATACCGTATCATACCACTGCGCCTGTGCGTTCCACATATTTTGATAGAACGCGCAGGTTTTCAGCAGCTCATGGTGCTTCCCAATCCCAACGATTTTCCCTTGATCCATCACAACCACGCGATCAGCAATTCTAACACTACCAAGCCGATGTGTGACGATGATCGCCATCTTGTCACGCGACATTTCCACAAAGCGTTGGTAAACCAAACTTTCTTCCAACGGATCAATCGCTGCGGTTGGTTCATCTAACGCAATTACACTATGTGTGCGATATAGACCGCGCGCGATCGCAACCCTCTGCCACTCTCCACCGGATAAATCTACTCCCTCGAACTCTCTTGAAAGCATGGTATCCAAACCATCCGGGAAACTTGATGAATGCTCATCGATGTTTGCTTTTTTCAAGACAGTCGAAATATCATCTTGGTCAGCGGAGTGTATCTCGTTCGTCATTTCATCCGAGTCCACTCGCTGCAGCGGATTTGTATTCCTCTGTGGAATCCTGTTTTTACCATCATGATTCTTTCCCTTCGTCGAATCATCTGCAGCCTTATTTCCTTTGGTATCATCACTAATTTTGACATTCTCTTTGAGCGTCATCTGATACTTTTGAAATTTCTGAAACACACCGGAAGTCGGGCGAAAAAGCGACTTTGCGTTGGTCGAAGCGGTATCCATACCGCAAAATGTAACCATACCGCTCGTTGGTTTATACAGACCAAGCAATAACCGAACCAAGGTACTCTTCCCTGCGCCGTTCTCTCCAACGATGGCAATCGTCTCTTGAGGATGGATGGTCAACGTCACACCATCCACACTGTTATGTTCCGCATTCGGATAAGTAAAAATGATATTTTGTGCTACAATCCCACTGCTCAAATCAGGAATGACCTCCTTGCCACCGCGTTCGGGCAGATTAAGGAAGCGTACGAAGTTCTGCGCTTTGCCCAGTCCTTCTGCCATATGCCCGATATGTTGAACCACCATCTCTCTCATGATCGCGAACATCATACCGATTGATCCAAATACTGCCGCGAATGCTCCGATCGAAATCTCACCGGACAGGAGTGATGACACTAGCATGATCAAGATGATGATATACCCAATCATACTAAGCAACTGCGTGGACAAATCCAGCAAGGCTGTGCGCCGCGCTTGTTTTGTTTCAGCTTTTGCCAGTCTGCTCATGGTTTGATAGATCTTGTTCAAAAAGAATCCATACCCACCCAAGATGCGTGTTTCTTTGAAGTATTCCCTTTTTGTGATAGCTTCTCTGTAATAATCGTATTCGCGCCGTATGGGAGCCGCCTCGTCTTCAAATTTCGCTGTAATGGTTGATTTGATCAGTTGCTCAAGGAATACCGGCACGAATACAAGCAGTATCGCGAAAAACAATTTTGGATTCAAGTGTCGCAAATACAAAGCCATGAATGCAAAATATGGAATGTAAAATGTCACAATCGTCGCACCGATATTCACCATATGTATTAAGATCCACATCCCTTCGAACGCTTTGTTTAAGTCGTCGTGGACATTGGTATCTTCCAAGCAAATCGGATCGATTCGCGCCATTTTTTCATGAAGCAGTTTCGTAATTCGCGGATTGATCTTTCCGCTGTTTACCTCATGCAAATAGTTATGGATCCCATTTAGCAACTCTTTGGTGATCATCAAACCGCCAAATATCAGTGTCATCCCGATCGCGACGCGAAGCGGTTCCCCTCGTGTGATCACACTTTCAACCGAATCATAGAAGCTTTGTGTCGCGAATGTGATAATCGCTTGTGATACACCGTGAAGAATCCCGATACATTGCGTAAGAATCCACAATCCCGGCGCGATCGGCAGGATGATTTTGATCCCTGTCCATAGGATACGCCATAGAGAAATCTTAGGTCGAACGTTTTCTTTACCAGTCTTTGTGGATTTAGCCATGGACGCTCATCTCCTCTCTCTGATACCACTGCGCCTGTGATTGGAACATCTGCGCGTAAATGCCTTCTTGTTGCATCAGTTGTGCATGAGAACCTTGCTCTCTCACTTTGCCTTCCGCGATCACATAGATAATGTCAGCCAGTTTGGTTGACCCCAATCGGTGACTGATAAAAATCGTGGTCGTTCCTTTTGAAATTTGTTCAAAATTGTGGTAAACGTTACTCTCAGCCACCGGATCAAGCGCGGCAGTCGGCTCGTCAAGAATCTTTAACGGCGCATTACTTAGTACACTTCGCGCCATCGCAACACGCTGCCACTCGCCGCCGGAAATATCCGCTCCATCCTCTATGATTTTTCCAAGAGGGGTATCTACGCCGTCTTTTAACTTTCCGATTGCGTCTGTCAAGCCGACCAATTCCAAAACTTTTTCTATACGGGTGTGTTTATCTGCGTGTTCAACACCCTGTTTTTCGGTGTTTTGAAGGGATACTTTTTCATCCGACGAAATGGCATTCTGACGCGATTGCTTTCCCTCAATAGCTCCTACAGGATGACGGGATCTTTTGTTATCCTTGGATTGAGCCTCACGCGCTGTATTGTCTGTCTCATCTGTTAAATCTGCAATTGCCACATTTTCATACAGGGAAATAAAATACTTAGCGAAATCTTGATATACCACAGACGACAAACCCTTCCGCTCAGCTTGCGAAAAGCTTCGCAATTCGCGCCCGTCGATCAAGATCTCTCCTTCATAGGAATCGTACAACCCGGTTAAGAGTTTGGTGATGGTCGTTTTACCAGCACCATTCACACCGACAAACGAATAATGCTTCCCGCGTTCGATTAAGAACGATACGCCGTCCAAGATCACTTGATCCGTTCCCGGATACGTGAAGCGGACATTTACAAAGGCAATCGACTCAAACGTGATGCCCTGCTTGGGCAAGTCGCTTGCACCGGGGCAGTCCGACAATGCCATAAAGGCAGTCAAGTCTTTTAAATATTCTCTACCACGAGCGATACTTTCCACATACCAATTGACCCCCCACGAAAGCTGTGACGCTACGCCAAGTACCGCACCCATCAGCGCCACGAACATCCCAAATGCCATTTCTCCTCGCGTCACAGGCACCAGCATCGCTGCCATCGCTGCCACGCAGTAGATGGAAAGCACCAAACCGCCACTTTTCGATTTGATAAAGTTCTTTGCTCTGACCTTGAGTCTAAATTTGCGCGCATATTCACTGCGTTCTATGTAAATCTCGTTGAGTGCGTCCGTGTAGCCAAAGACGCTGCGTTCTTCCACATTTTCGCGATTCATTAACACAGAGGATAGATACCACACCCGCCGGTCGATTTTGGACATTTCCTTATCTGCTGAATACGATTCTTTTCCCGCTCTATTCGCGATCAAAAGAAGCGGAACGCTTAGAAGGATCAATACCAGCGCGATCCACCATACTTGTGTAAATAATGTCGCAAATACCCCAAACATGGAAAGTATCACGTTACTGATTTGTGAGACATTGCCATACAGTTCCCATATTTTGTTTGGAAAATCCGGAGCCACACGATTGATCAAGTCAGCAGTTTCGGAATTCTCAATGTGTTGATATTCCAGATTCGCTTGTTTCTGTAATATCAGTGGCATACAGCGTCGACGTAACAGAATCCGTCGTCTATTCCCCATCCAATTTGACCAAACACCGGTTAGAGAGCTCCACAAGCGAAAGAGACCCAGGAACACAACAGGAAGAACCACTGCCGATAAGGTTGCCTCTTTGTAGTAAACCGCAGTAGCGGCTTCGAAGAAACTCGCCGTGACGAAAATCTGCGCTGTAGGGATAAGTGCTCCGATCAAGGTAACTACTGCTTCATTCAACGCATACAGCGGTGCGGCTTTCCATGCCAATGTGATCATGTCAATGAATCCATACTTACGTTTTTCAAGCATTTGATTTGCTCCTTGTGTTTCATACTTTGTCAAATTTGGTTTTGATTATACTGGGTTAAACCCATTATGTCAATCTAAAAGCACCTTCGTTAGAATCGCTTTCAATGATTCTAACGAAGGTACCCTTTTAGAAAAAATATGGTTCTTTGACGAGTCCTTACATTGTAACGAAAGTGAAACTCAACACAGTGTCGTATGACTCATCTTAATCTTCATACAAAGAACCACTATTTTCTTTATTCAATGTTCCATCCAATTCAATCATAAGAAATTTCGTCAACTCTTTCACAACCGGACGATGTCTGACTCCTTTAGGTACAATAATCAACTCGCCGCTATCGACGCGCGTCAATCCTTCTTCTGTTTCTAACTGGAAACTACCCTCAATCACATAGAAAAGTTCATCAGAACCTTCGTGTACGTGAAAATCGAGCGTACGATTTTCTACATTTACAACGCTAAGTACATGACTGTTTAAGAATCCGATTTTCTCGTAAACATAGAGTTTCTCAACAGCATCGACAGCAGATCGCAAGTTTACTTTTTGCATTTGGTTACTCCTTTTCTTTTCATGGTGTATTATTGTTAGCACTGATATATTTCTGATTCCTACTGTTTGGCTTTTCGGGGATGGTCATTTGTATCAAGCCTGCATTTAAAAGAGGGGAGAGATAACGCTTGAACGCACGTGAATCCCCATTTCTCTCAATTATATCAAAAATTTCTTTACGTGAAAGCGGTTTCTTGTCTAGTGCTTTTAGTATAGCAATATGCAATTCGCTTATTTCTACTGGATACTCAACTTGGTGCTTAACTTGGTGCTTATCTTAGTGCTTAACTTGGTGCTTATCTTGGTGCTTTTCGCCCATACAAACAAGTTACTTATTTGTTAGAATTGAGTTCTTTCATTATCCTTTACCATTTTTATTATTTTATCGTTATCAAGCATACTGTTATCACCTCTCTTTTTACTCAATATTTATAACAACTTGTACGCTTAGTATAAAAGAACTAGATTAATAAAACAATGCTTTTTTTAACTTCACGTTTTTTTAGCACTATTCACGCGTTCGCCGATCTATGTTTGAAGATTGGTGTTTACCGGACAAACCGCACAGAGCCGTATGGAGTTTTGGGTATTAGACTCCCTACGGCTCTGTGCGGTTCTGTTTATCGATTAGCTATAAAACATAGATCGGCAAACGCGTGAATAGTAATGCCTACTGTGTTGTAATTTGATATATATACAGGAACTACAGGTTAATACTTATGTCGTTTCATGTAATAATCCATCTTTTATTGTCGAGCATTTTTCTTGACAGGCTAAAAAGTTTGATTTATATTGATTGTGAAGTGGAAATAATAGGACATTCTGTAATCCTATGTAACCATTCTTAGCCATTCTTCTGCAAATACAATCAACCTAGTATAAAGGAATTTAATTAACTTCATGTTATTAATTTGTTGGATCACGGTAATGCTCCCAAGCGTTCTGAGTGGAAACATAAAGATAATTAAAATCGTTTATACTAGACATAGGATCGTATAGCTGAATGAAAGGAGATCGAGATGCCCGAATTAAGCAGATTTCATGGTATCATCATCAAAATGATTTTTAACGATACATCACAACACAATAAGCCTTTTGTTCATGTAATATATGGCGAATACGAAGCTTCTATCGGAATTGACGGAGAGCTTCTTGCCGGTTCATTGCCTATTAAGCAACTCAAAATAGTTGTTGGGTGGCTGGCCTTACATGAAGAAGAAGCTTATGCTGCTTGGAATAGAGCTGTTCGTGGTGAAACCTTTGACCGTATCAAACCTTTATCGTAAGGAGGGATGGAATGTATATTATAGACGGAATTGCTTACGCAGGAGACTACAACAAAGAAATAAAAGTTATGTCAGTCAAGCCACTAAATAATATGATGATGCTTATTACCTTTTCTACAGGAGAAGTAAGGCTCTTTGATGCGACATATTTACTTGAAATGCCTGCTTTTGGTTCCTTGGAAGACCCGGCTATTTTTAGCCATCCTTCGATTGAATATGGGGTGGTGACCTGGAATAACGGTGACATAGATATTGCACCGGAGACTATGTATTGTGAAAGCTATCCTTACCAAGAGGATTCGGTATATGTTGGGATAGGCTAATGCGCTACCGTATCGCCATATCATAAAATCTTATATAAACGTTTTTAATTTTCTTTATGTTTCTACCCAGAACGCTTGCGAGCATAACTGTGATCCGGCAAATTAATAACGTGAATTTAATTAAATTCGCTTATACTAGTACAGAGATTTTTATTTATCTGGACTTAATACAAAAGCAAAGATATCAGAAGAAAACTGCAAAATCGTATGCGTTATCTCTCCTTCATAGAATTCGGTATTAGTCCAGCTAATTCGAAAACGTTATACTAGTATAAACTATTTTAATTATCTTTATGTTTCAATTCGAATCGCTTGAGAGTAATACTGTGCTCCGGTCAATTCATAACATAATGTTAATTAAATTCATTTATACTAGGTGATGGTACGGCAGTAACTATCGAAGAAGATATCGAAATCAGGACGGTTCAATACAATGAAGACGGTGTACAAAACGTATACAATGTTTGGGTTTTACATTATATGAACATTACTTAAAGCTTTGAAAGTTTGTTGTGAGTAAGAGGTGAACAGATGAATTGGAGAGATTTTTATAAAAGATTCAAGAAAACATTAATTCAAATAGGTATCGCTACGCTTTTGCTAGGTCTTTTAACATTCTTTACTATAATAACCCTAAAAATTCGTGAAATGAAACAAGTTGAATATTATGGACAACCGAGTACAATCATCAATGAACGAGTTCGTGAATCCATGCCTAATATTTTGTTAACTGCTACTATCAATAGTTTGATAACAATGGTTTCTGTGTGTGCAATCATGCTATTTCTGGAACTCTTCATAGAATATGGTGTAAAGCCATTTCGTAAATCAAAATATCCTGCAACGAAAAAGACCACTCAGAGCCATTCCTCAACATACGATGATACAAAAAATAAAGGAATACATAAAGACATAAAAGAAACTTATACAAAATATAGAAAAACGATTCTAAGAGGATCTATTAGCGCATTTATTTTTGGGTTCGGTTTCGCTTTGCGGTATGCGCTTACAAACATAAAGCTTTTAAGAAGCATGGAATATATTTCTGATTCAATAGCTTTAAAAGAGCAATTGGTGCTATCGCACGAATCTACGATAGGTATCATCTTGACAGCTATCCCCATAGGTTTACTCATTTCAGTAGGATTATTTGTGCTAAACATAACCGTCAGCTTTAGAAGAGAATACAATATCTATGTTTTTTATGAAATAAAACAATATTTGAAAGGAAAAAGGCATCAAAAAGACACAGAATAATAAATGGCTGAGAAATCCTAATCGCTTTGGCTTTCTCAACCAAAAAACATGACTCAGAAAACTTAACTGTAGTTCCCTGTTGGTTTCCTCATCACAATTCATGCTTCTTTCTCTTAGGCTTAATCAAATCATAGCTGCGTTCGATCATATCCTGCAAATCTTCGTCCGGTACATCACCGCCGACCAAGATGGTGTTCCAGTGTGTTTTGTTCATGTGGAATCCGGGGATAAGGTCTTTGTAGATGCTCCGTAGGAAATATGATTCGACAGGGTCACATTTGAGATTGACGCATAGCTTATCACATCGCACGTAAATAAGCGCAAAGGTCTTCTTGTTCCCCTTGTGCCGCATAACAGCCCATTCCGAGCCATCTCTGATGTTGTCGAATGGGTAATCTTCATATGCAGCGGGGAATGACAGGCAAAAATCAATCAATTCCAGTCGGGTCATATGGTACGCTCCTATCTATAGCCACTTCTCAATGAGTCGACACTTCCTTCCACAAAACGCAACCCCTATACATACTCCACCGGCAAAGCCACAACATTATCATTTAACCATAAGACATCGGAATACATACACACCACACCCCCCGTTCCTCGTTTCTTCCCGGGAATGCGATCCAGTACATCAAATGCATTGGTCATATGCAGCTTAGGATTTGCAGACATTTTTATCTCTATAGGGTAAATCGTATCATCTTGTTCAATCAGTAAATCAATCTCCGCTTCCACATCCATCCTGCTATCACTCCCGGACTTGCGCAGCTTATCTTTCCCTCGATAAAACGTGACATACATCCGATAATCTTTCCCCGCATTCGCGTATGACTTCAATATTTCAGAAACCACATAGGTTTCAAACAATTCTCCTGCCATTGCGCCGTTCATAGCCGTCTGAGCTGTTTGGTATTTGGTTAGATAGCAGATCAAGCCGGTATATCTGAAATAGAGCTTTGGAGTTTTGATGGCTCTGGTCAAAGCGGAATTGGAGAAAGGTTGTAATAAATAAATAATTCCCGAAGTTTCCAAGAGAGATGTCCACTCTCTCACTGTACTGACAGATATGTCGACATGCTCTGCCACCTTACTGTAATTTAATAATTGACCAGTTCTTGCTGCCATAACTGTCAAAAAACGAGTGAACTTCAATTTATCTTGTATATGCCCAAGTGCATTGATATCTCTGTCTCGGTATGTCTGTACATAAGAACTATAAAAGGTCTGGACATCCGTTTCTTTCGTCAGCAATGCCGGATAGCTACCTCTGTGAATTATTTCCCAAATATCCCGGCAAGGTTGAAAAAATTGCCTTTTGCTTTCAATATAAGACAGTGTGGGTAAAAAAGGCTCCCTAAAAGAATCTTGGGTCAATTCTCGATAGGATATGCCGGACAATTCGAATATACCGATTCTACCCGCCAAGGATTCTGAAATATTATGCATTAAGTGGTACTGCTGTGAACCCGTCAAGAATATTTTGCCATTTTCATCAGATTTGTCACATTCCATTTTCAAGTATGGGAACAACTCTGTGATGTATTGCACTTCATCTAAGATGATAGGTGGTTTATGATTTCGGAAAAATAATCCGGGTTCTCTCTTCGTTTCCTCTAGCAGCACAGGATCATCAAAGGTGACGTATTGTATATCTTCATATAAATGTTTTAATATTGTAGATTTACCTACCTGTCTAGGTCCGGTCACCAAGATTGCTTTGAACCCTTTGGCATTTCTTACGATTGTATCCTCTATTGCTCTTGCTAAATACATTCCGGTACCTCCCTATCATCAACAAATGCTGCAAAACGAAAGAATCGCCATGCGACTAATTTGCGTTGTCATCGTAACATAGACGTTGCTGTTTATCAAGTTTTCTCTTTATCTGCATAGAAGAATTCTAAAAAATCACACGTCAAAAACAAGGGATTTCAAATTATCACTGTCCAATGGATAGTGTAATTCAAAAACTTGATGTCTATTTCCTTGGGAATATTATAGTTGTCAAAGGTAGAAATGAAGTATAGAATTTGTTCCAGAATTGTCGCAGTAAACTTCACAATAGAATTATCTGGCAAAGTTTTTAGACACGTGATAAGATGGAAGAAGAAAGACTAGGAGAAAGAATAGAGCGCCGTTAATCGCTACATCGCCAACTAAAAAGCAATATCACATATTCAGATAGATGAAAACAGGATATAATAAGGATGACAACATGATTTTAGATAAAATCAAGGAATTCTGTATTGAACGGAGACTTAAATGGTCATCACATGCAGCTTCTCGTATGCAAGAACGAAGGATAAGCCGTGTAGATGTCATTCACTGTTTAAATAATGGAGAAATCATCGAAGATTATCCTGCGGATTATCCCCACCCTAGTTGCTTGGTGTTTGGATATACGATGCAAGCGGATATGAAAACAAGAAAAGAGTGCTATTATGTGTTTATATTGCAGAGAAGAAACCATGCTTCAGACTACAACAACCCATGTAGTTACTTTAGATGATTGTGTCATTGTAATTAAAAATGTTCCTTGTGAAGAATGTGTACAATGCGGTGAAAAATATTATAGTGATGAAGTAATGGAACAATTAGATGTGATCGTATCCAAAGCAAAAGATCTAGCAAGCGAAGTTTTTGTAACAAATTACAATAATAGAGTGGCTTGATGTTTGAAAGATATTTTATATATAACAAGAAAAGAACCCTTTTTTATCTTTTTCTCTTCACCAAATGGGTGAAAGCAACATTTTTCAAATATCTAGCATTAGTGCTGTTTCAAGCGATTTTACTATATCGCGGTGAATAATTTAGGCTAACTGGAATGTTTCAATCGGATCCGTGATAATGCTGTGGAGCGACACCATTTCTTTGGGGGTTATAAGATGAATAGCCAACATGAACTTACGAAAGAAGAATCTTTCTTTGCTGTGTTCTGTATTGAAAGCCTTGCCGATGCTCTTAATACATCTGGTGATGAGGTTTATAAACTGCTCACCGTTGATAGTTCGATTCTCGACGACTACATCATTCCGTGCTTCGAACCATTGCATACCCAGGGCAAAGAGTATATCGTCCAAGAGTTGATCGAAGTTATGCGGGAAAGAAAGGTGCTGAAATGATTGCCAACCGCTCCATCTTGAACCATAAATTCGAGACCGTTATTGAAGCAATCGCTCTCGAACAGAAGATCCCTCTGCGAATGGCTATAGAGGAACTTTACAGGTCTCAGACCTACAAGGAAATCCGAGAGGGTATCTCGGATATGCACTGTCGTAGCGACAAGTATCTTGCCGAAGAAATCCGCAGGGAAGTGTGTCATAAATGAAGCTCAAAAAACGTACTTGTGACACTCAAACCATAAAACAATATTTGAAAGGAAAAAGGCACCAAAAAGACACAGACTACCGGTACTAAGATATATCAAAATTCTCTTCCAGTAAAAAACGGCGTAGAAGCTCATCGATTTTGATGTTCAACTTTGGCGGCGGAAGTTTTGTGCCGTTTTGTTTTTCGAAGAAACTACTTGCCTTTGCTTTGTCAACGGTTGCGCGTAGTTTCTCAAAGCGTCCATATTCATTGATATTGGCTTCTGTTACTTTCAAAACCATCATTTCGCGTAAAAGTGCTTCATTTAGACCCAAAGCTACTGAAATGCGATCAATCCGATCTTCCTGCGCTTTCACTTTGTACTCTGTGATGTTGTCTCGTAAACTATACCCTTCGAACAAGGATGCTTCCCCACTCTGAATATCATGTAAGAATATATTTGCGTATTTCTGATCTTCCTGTGTGAGCGAGGCGAAAGATTTGTGCAGGTCGTCGAGCGCTTCCTTTATCAGTTTCGGAGATGGTTTGGGATTGAGGTTCATCAGCTTCATATATTTTTCGAAGCGCGAATTCATATAATCGGCATCAATACGGGCGGTATCCATTTGGATGAGATAGCCGTCGATCTCAAAAGCAACGCTTTCTTTGCTATTTTCATTAGGACTTTGCGAGAATAATTCCTTATAACGCTGAAGTAATATGTTGTAAGTTGTTTCTTCAAAGTCGATTTTGACAGATTCTTTTTTGGCTCCGGGCTTCTCTTGGATTTCAAAAATCTCTTTTCCCCACTGAAATCCTTGAATCTTGGCGGCTTCCATGTGGTCGTTCAAGGATTTGAAAAGTTTGGCAAACATCGCACAAGCCGTCTGATCATCGGGGTTTTTCTTGAAATCTTTGACTCCGGCATTTTGAAACAGCTTCTCGATATCATGATAGAACATATTCATAGCATCTAAGTTTTCTTTGAGTCGCTGCACAAACAGACCAATTGGCTTGTCGCCGGAATAAAGTTTCACGGCTTCTTCGATGTTTTTTCTCATGGTATGCGGTTTACGGTAATAGCGTATGGTTCCAAATGGTTTGTCGGGTCCAAATAGTCGATTGGTACGCGAAAATGCTTGGATGATGTCATGATACTCTAACAATTTGTCCAAATAAAGTGTATTTACCCATTTGGAATCAAAGCCTGTTAGCATTTGATCAACCACAATCAAAAGATCAAGTTGCTTCTCCGCTTCAACTTCAATGCGCTGATACGGTGCTTTGTGCGACAGACGAGCTGCAAGATCCTTCTTAAACTTCGCATGAGCGCCAAAATCAAAAGTTTGTCCATAGCGTTTATTATAGTCTTCCATGATCTCGACCAAACCACTCTGCTTCGTTGCGCTCGTCGTGCCATCTCCATTGTCTATGTTGGGGTCAAATAGTGCCGTAATTTTCAAATCCGGTTTCTGCTCCTTGATGAGCCGATAGTATGTAATGGCTTCGGGGATACTGCTCGTCGCAAAAATAGCATGGAATTTGCCATCGCGGGAAAGGGTAAGCCAATTTTCACAGATATCCTTGACTACCATGAAATGATGTTCGTCACGTTTGTACTGTGCCGTCTGCAGGTAATCTTCTATGCCTTTTTGATACTTCCCAAGTTTGTCAATACTACCAACCATTCCGACTTTTGATTTATCCATGAATCTATAATACACGGCTTTCTTCGCAGGGTCAGCAATCGCTGCGGCTACGCTATCTGCTTTCGCTTCTTGCAGCGCGACAACCTTACGAAGGTCTGCATCCCTGTAGGTACATACTTGGTATGGATCGAAGCCAAGGACATTCTTATCTCGTATCCCATCCGCGATACTGTAGCGATGGAGTTCATTTCCAAATACCGTGGTGGTCGTGTTCCCTTTGATTTGATTTTCGTCGTGAATGGGTGTACCGGTAAAACCGAAGAAGATGGCACTGGGAAAGGTTTTCTTGACCGTGATCAGCATATCGCCGAAAGTGGAGCGGTGGCACTCATCCACGATAAATACGATGCGTTTCTTAGCCATTTTTTGAAAATCTGCCGCGTTCAATTCTCCTTCTTCTTTGATCCTACTCATTTTTTGAATGGAAGTGACGATCAAAGTATCCGAATCTAGGTCACTCGTGAGTCTAGCTCTCAAGACTTGCGTATCTTCTGTTTGTTGAACGACATCTCCTTCGTCTGCAAACCCTCGATATTCTTTGAGCGATTGCGTTCCCAGTTCGATTCGATCCATCAAGAACACGACTTTATCCGCGTCTTTCGAATTGGCGATCAATTGCGCAGACTTAAAGCTCGTCATCGTCTTGCCGGAACCTGTGGTGTGCCAGATATAACCGCCTAGCTGGTTATGCTCCTGCCATTTGGTCTTGGTCACTTGGTCAGAAATACGGCTTGCCGCATAGTATTGGTAGCTACGCATGACTTTCAAAATGCCATCTGTATCATCCGGCACTGTATAGAAGCCGATCATTTGATGTGCCATTGGGATGGAAAGCAAGGTTGAGGCGATATCTTTCCAATCGTTCATTGGCTCGTTGTCGAAATTCGCCCAATGGAAGTAAAAGTCCTGGTTGAATTTGCCTTCCGGACCCGGATTCGCAAAATACAAGGTTTCATTCGGTTCCATTGCCACAAAAATTTGCACGAGAGCAAATAAGCCTCTAAAGATCCCTTCGCGGGAATACTTTTCTATCTGGTGCGCCGCTTGGCTGACGGGAATCCCGCTCTTTTTGAGTTCAATATGAAAAACCGGCATCCCATTAATGAGCAGCATGATATCGCCGCGCCGGTCATTGAAAATGCCATGTGTAGGGAATTTCGGTTGCTGAACGATTTGATACCGACTTTGTCCTGCTGCTATTTCTTGGCGATCATAGATTTTAAGGGAGATTTCCTTGCCAAGGTGAAGGATATCATCGGGGTTGTCGCGTTTCACAGATACTGTCTTGCCATTGATGAAACCGTTGAGTTTGAGAGGTGTTCTGAGCGTGCGGATTTGCTCAATGATCTGTTCCATCTCGCCGGAAGTGAGTGGCTGATTATTCAAACGATCGATTTCGCGATTATTGTCAAATAGAATCGCTGCCCAATTTTTCAGTAAATCCTGCTCGCTTGGGTTTTTGATGACACTCCGTTCCCAACCCTTTTCGAAAAGAAGGGTGATGAGCGAATTTTCAAAATCTGCTTCTTTTTGAAAGGTCATGGGTGGGTTCCTCCTATGCGAACATCTTTTCGAGTAGGGATTTCTTTATGTTTTGGAGCTTTTGTAGTTCTTGGTGATGAAGGGTGAGAAGGTTGTCGAGGGCGGCGAAGAATGTGCCTATTTTCCCTTGTTCGGCAGTGGTTGGAGATAAAAAAGTGAAGTCTCGAATCTTATTCAAACCAAGAAATTTTTGCGTTCCACCCGCGTTTTCGAGCTTGATATACTCATCAAATGTCGGGGATTTCAGAAGCTGTATTAAAAATTCATTAGGAACTTCACCCCCCTCTTTAATTAGAGCAACATTTTTTATGGCAAATCCCGATTTATCAAGCATTACCGGGTTTCCAATAGTTCCTATCATACCAAAAAGAATATCGCCAACATCAACTTTTGAACGCTTATTTATCTCATTATAATCATAGAAAGAAATCAGCGATACTTCCCTTATATCCAATCCATTTTCTGACAGATTCTTTGAAGTCACAAGCGGATAACCTTCATCGTAATAATGTGGAGAAGCGTGTGTTCCATCCCTCACATCTTTTACATCAGATAACTTACGCTGTTCCCAAGCATCAGTAAATCCTGCGAAACGAATTTCCGGTTTGTTCTCTCCATTTTTTGGAAACATTTTTTCAAGCATTGCTTTTTTTATGTTAACCACCTTATCAAACTCACGCTGATGAAGGGTGATAAGGTAGTCGAGGGTTCCGGAGAACGCGCCGATTCGTTTTTGCTCGGCTACAGATGGCAGGAATATTTTCTTGTTTTCCATGCCACTTTTCGTTATATGAATCATGGTCGAGCCATTTGAATCGGATAGAATTTGAGCTTTATCGTATTTGAGAATCTGGACAGAAAACATCTTCTCGAAATCCTCAGAAAGTTCGACTTTCCAGATGTGATAATGGTAGATAACCTTGTCACCAAGCCAAATGTGAGGTCCGAACGTAGCCGACCAAGTGTATAACAAGTCACCATAATCGGCGTAGTATTTTGAGTCAAGTTCCATGTTGGAATAGTACCAACTGTCATTAGTATAGAAGTTTCCAACCCTCAATACCTTATATTTGCCGGAAACCAATAACTCGGGCTGTGAGTAGGCTCTACCATTGATGAAGG
>JAISHZ010000005.1 GCA_031262285.1 Lachnospiraceae bacterium
AGACGGTTTTGTAAAGCGCGGGATGTTATGAAGTAATCAATCCGCCAACCGGTATTGTTGGCTCGCGCGTGACAACGATAGGACCACCATGAATAGACTCCTTGTCTATCGGGGTAAAAGTAGCGGAAGGTATCAATGAAACCATGCTCTAGTAATCGCGAAAAGCATCCTCTTTCTTCGTCCGTAAAACCTGCGTTTTTCCGATTTGTTTTCGGGTTTTTCAAATCGATTTCTTGGTGCGCCACGTTGAGGTCGCCGCAGCAAATCACGGGTTTCTTTTGCTCCAGTGTTTTGAGATATGTCAGAAATGCTTCTTCCCATATCATTCGGTACGGCAGTCGTAGCAACTCCTCTTTGGCGTTTGGTGTATAGACTGTGACCACATAAAATTCCGGATACTCAGCACTTATTACGCGCCCTTCGTTATCATGTTCTTCTATTCCCATTCCATATGTCACTTTGATTGGTTCTATTTTGGAAAAGATTGCTGTGCCGGAATAGCCTTTTTTTTGCGCATAGTTCCAGTATTGATGGTACCCGGGCAACGTAATCGTCACTTGCCCCGCCTGCACTTTCGTCTCTTGCAGGCAGAAGATATCTGCGTCGCTTTGCGCAAAAAAGTCTAAGAATCCTTTTTGTAAGCAAGCTCTGATACCGTTGACATTCCATGAAATAAGTTTCATATTCCTCCCATCCGCGCCGATCGTCGGTTCTCTTGTGCAAAAAAGCGATCCAATTGCATGATCCGCAACCAATCGCTTTTCATATTTGCTCCCGTCTGCGCGCCAACGGCGCGCGTATCAATCAAGGCGTTTGAAAGTTCACTTACTTTCAAACGCCTCTTCTGTTATCGTCCGCTTTATAGGTATCTGATCGCGTTCTCAATATGTCACGACTTTGCGTGGTGCAATATTGCGAATCGCTTGTACCATGCTCTCTGATGGACTGAGTATCATACGAACATTGCCTTCAAAGTAAGCGACGTAGCGTAAATCAGGCATCAGCTCCTCACCAATGCTGTAATCCACTGTCTTCGGTTTTCGATTTTTGTATTCGTCCAAGCGATGGGATTTGTAGGGTGCTAAGATCTCCATGCGATCAATGGTGTACGATGCCACTCGTTTTCTTTTCGATTTTGCCATCACTTTATCGATGGTCAGTTCGCGATCTACATATAAGTAATCGTATTCTATCTCGGTAAATCGTTTCATCAATACGAAACCTCCAAACATGATCAGCGCTCCAAGAAAGAAAAGAGTTCCCCACAAGGATAGTACCAACAACGCTGCTGCCAACATCGCAAAAAGCAATCGTAAGAATTTCGCGCCCATGGATGATTTCGCTCTTACTAAACATTCTACATATACATCTGCCATTATCTTAAATCCTTTCTTTTTGGCTGTCTTTTGACTTATTTTATACTTCTTTCTGTAGTTTTGCAAGGAAATATGGTTTTTGTGTTTTTGTGTGGTTCTGTGGTTCTATGCTTTTATGGTTGCAATTCATGTGTTCGCTGATTTATTTTCAAAAACAGTTTTGACCAAATTCACTCCTTTACGTTAAGGGCTATGTTTGCCGGACGAACTGCGCAGAGCCGGAGGGAGTTTTTGGGGTTAGACTCTCTGAGCGTTCCGATGAGCCCAGACAGTAATAATGAGCGCACAAGCAGGCGCTCATTTTTACTTGGTCTCATCTCCACAGAACGTAACCCCAAAAACTCCCTCCGGCTCTGCGCAGTTCTGTGCATCGATACGCTTTTATCGTAGATCGGTGAACGTGTGAATAATAACGTTATTCACGGTAACTCTTTTACGCGCTTGCCAATCTACATTTATAAGTTGTGTATTTCGGACGAACCTATATACGATAGGAACGTAGATCGGCGAACGCTTGAAATGTAACTTTTCACGCATTCGCTGATCTACGTTTCATCGATAAGTGTGTGACTGGCTGTGTGCATTGATAAGTTATGGAACGTTGATCGGCGGAGGCGTAAAGGGTAACTTTTTATTCTTTTAGGTAAATATCAAGTTTGCGATCTACTTCGCGGATCAACTCATGATAAGAAAACCGTATCCTATTCGTCTATGTATCATCGTTTCCCTCCTTGACACCTTGTGTACATCTTGTATATAGATCTATCTTTTCTAAATTATGAAATCGTTCTGTTTATGAACGCGGGATGGCTTCTCCGGTAAACAACCCGTCTTCGAGCTTCCGAAATTTAACGATACTGTCTCTTCCGTCTGCATATCCATATATATAAGTCCCATCAGTATATAGATTTTCGATTCCCCAAAAAACCGTACCAATCGGAACATCAAACTCTCCTTCAACCGGAATCATCTCTTCTAACTCTGTGTCATAGGTAAATAAATAACTATTTAGCGTTACGTATAATACACCATTTAACGATACGATCGACCTAACTTCTATCCTCTCGTCTTCTGAAAAAAAGTCCTTTCTTGCATCTGGATTTATATTAGATAATTGATATGTAATCACATCACCGGTCGTCAAGTCCATTGAAGAGAATGCCATATTTCTTTCTTCATCGTTGTGTACAAACCATAATTTCCCCTCTGCGATGCAGTAATTAGCTTTTTCTCGATACCATCCATAATCAAGTAATCGAACTGTCTCTGTTCCGTTCGTTAGCTCAAGAGCTACGCAAAAAAGCTTCTCTGGATCCGGCGATACTTGTAATTGATACTCTCCATGAAAGTATGGACGAAGATAGGTCTTTTCTGATTCACCGTTCTCTAAATTCATTCGACAATAATCACCGGCGTTTATTAAAACATAATCCTCCATATTTGGACTTGTACAATAGTAGAGATAACCGTCACATATGTTCAAATCCCAAATTTCCTCATCTAAAAGTAGTTCTATTTCACCGGTTGCGACTTCATATTTATATAACTTACCACAAGTGAGTAAACCCAAATTATTATAAAATAAACTAATGTTAGAGTTGGATAAAAAATACAGATTTCCTTGCCAAAAATTTAAATATCGAGCCGGTAAATTCGTTATCAAAGTTCGAATACCATCTTTGTACGAATAAAGACAATTGTCCGGGTCGCAGTAGTCATCATCCGTCCAAGCGTAATCCACATAATATAATGTGTCGGTTTCTTGAACGTAACATATGTTCCGATCCATATCTCCAAAGTCAAAATTTGCAAAGGGTGTATTGCCGTACTTGTGCGGCACATCCGCTGCTTTTATTCCTGCATAACCCACATCGTAGGGATAATATTCTGGTATAAGATCTTCCTTTTGTGATGTTTCCAGTGTTTTTGCAGGAGTCTCTACAGTCTCCGGCTGTTGATTGTAATATACCAGATTCATTTCCGTCTCATTTGCTGATTGACATCCGCAGAAAAGTAGAGCAATGATCAATGGCCAAATTTGTTTAGTACGTTTAAATGACATATAATCCCTTTTCTTCTAAATAAATTTCTATATCGCAAGTAAGAGTATGCTGAGTGTAATATTTTGTTTCTTTTCATTCATTTAGATAAATATCAAGTTTGCGATCAACTTCGCGGATCAGCTCTTCTAGTTCGATTTCATCATCAACATATCGTTGAAAATCCACTCGATAGATATCACCCGGAAGTTCAAATGTGATTACAGCATCTTGGTAGGTTTCGTAAAACGATTTCATGTAGACTGAATCGGTATAGTTCGATATGTCACTGGTTAGACCCGAATTTCTTAACGTCATTAAGTATCCGCTGAGCGCTGTGATATACTTTAGAGTGTTTTCTAAGTTGTCTGAGCTAGGATTGACTGCCAAAAAGATGCAGGTCGCCATATATGGTTTCTCCGATCCGCTCACCGGTAGCATGGTTAAGGTCTCTTCGTTCAACAGATGACTTGATGTTTGCTTGGTTGACGTGTTTAGTGCATAGAATAATAAGTCGGATGCATTTCCGCTCACGTATTCCGAAAGCATATCCCGCATACCAAAGTCCGGTTCTACTAGCTGATATGTTCGTTTTAGCAATGTGCAAAGTTCCCGAAATTCTGCGGTATCTACGGTTTGGTGGTCTTGAAAATATCGATTGAGTAAGACTCGTCGAAAGGCTACATTGTTAAAATTGTATTCGCGACCATGTTCGAACTTCTCATTGTCAATCCCTTCGACCATCTCATAGAGTTCCTCCGGTGAATTTGCTTCCCATAATAACAGATCTTCTTTTTCACAGTTCTCTTTTTGAATCAGCATGACATCTATGTCTACTTCAATCGGAAGCATCCAGATGTTCCCTTCTTCATCTGTTGCGGCTTCTTTCACATATGGGAAGCATTGATCCAAGTACTCCATCACCCCCGGTACTTCGTTTAACGGATAGAAATTCCCTTTGTCTCGTAAGTTGTGAGAAATGGTGGTTTGTGATGAAAGGTAACAGGCATCATAGTTGGTATCGTTGGATAATGCAGCAAGTGCGAATTCTTCTTCTGTCAACATCGTGTGGGTGA
>JAISHZ010000186.1 GCA_031262285.1 Lachnospiraceae bacterium
TCAAGCATTATTTTTCGTTTCTTACTTTTTTCCTGCGATTTTTACTCGGCTTCCTTGCGTTGGCGAACGGGAATACAAATATCCATTTGAGCCATAGCGCCGTGATCTCTCTCATCATAAAACTCATAATCCACCCTTGTTTCGTCGTATTCATAATCCGATTGGGGAAGCCAGCCCTCGAGGATTTGCTTCCATGTGTCGTGTATAGATTGGGTATATTGTTCCTCATCGACTAGCGGTGTGGTGAATACGGCATATAGACCGCCTTCCATTTTTTGAAGATATGTCCCCGGACGCATGGGAACATCGGAATCGGTTTTATCAACCCCTACGCCAAGCATGTATGTGAAGCATTCTTGTTTCTCATCGACGTCAAGACAGACAGCTACTTCACAATGGCGTGATTTTGTATAGGTATCATGGAGAGTAGAGAGCGCAGCTTCGTACTCCAGATTGATCTTCTCCCAGAAACAAGGTATATCCGAAAGTTTGCTTATGCCGGGCATCCTGTGGCGTGAAGTGTATCCCACGATAGTAAAAGGATTGATTTGTTTGATTTGAACCTACATTGTGATTCCTCCATGTTTTAATTTGACGGTACTTACCGTTGCTCTTTTGGGCAAGCTTGATGTAATGTGTAGATGGCATAATGAAGGCGGATACCCGAAGCATTTCTTAAAAGCTTTTGTGAATCCTGCATGAGTATCAAACCCATAATCCATTGCCACATCAATAATTCGCTTACCCTGCGACAGATCATAAATCGCATATTCCAGTTTTCGGCAGGTTACATAGTTCATTACCGGCGTCCCGGTCAGAGCCATGAAGACACGACTGAAGTGATAAGCCGAGTAATTCGCCGCGCGTGCTAATTCCTCAACCCGAATGTTTTCAGTGATCCTGCGGTCAATCTCATCTAAGATCGACTGAATCATTTCATCATACTTCATTGTGCCACCTCCTCACTTGGTAGCTTTAATATAGCATGAAAAAATACTATCACTTTTCCTATCTTGCTACACTTTGGCTTTTACTGCCGTATGCAACAAAATAAGATAGTCCAATGGAGTGAAATCATTCAATAGCTGATGAAAGCGAGCTGATATCCCATTCGTCCACCTGCGTATTGGACGTAACCTTGTAGATTCGTTCGCCATATATGGTAGTGTAGATATCTGTCGCAATACGGCGGAATAGCTTTTCTTACTGAACATTATGAAATTGAACACACGCTTAGTTTAGACGATGCTATTGATGACTTAATTCTTATTTGTCAGAAAAACGGAGGAGTGCTTGTATGATTTTGTACCACGGTTCTAGTTATGCGGTTTTTTGTATGTATCTGTAGCGTTTTTCATAGTCCTTAATCAAAAAACAGCAGGTTCATCCTGCTGTTTTTTTATCATACCCACTCACTCCATCACGCAACCGACACAATCCATCCAATACACGATCTCTTTGTGTTGCCAAATTGATCCGTATAAACGCTCTTCCATTACCGCCGAATTGCGCTCCGTCCGATACATACAGGCCGGTTTGCTGTCGCAGATACGTACAGAGTTCCCTTGTGTCAGCGGCGATCGCACTGCAATCGATCCATAAAAGGTAGGTGGCATTTGCATCAATCGGTTTGAGTCGTGGAATATTTTGTTTGATAAATCCAATCGCGATGCGCCGATTTTGTGTGAGATACCCTCGTAATTCTTCGAGCCAATCTTCGCCGCCGGTATAAGCGGCAATCGCTGCTCCCATGGCGAAAGCGTTTGGTTCTGCCACTTCATCTGTATTGAGTCCGCGCCATACCTTGTGACGAAGCACCGGGTTGGGAACGATCACGGACGCGCTCTGCAATCCTGCCAAATTGAATGTCTTAGATGGCGCCACACAGGTAATGCTGATATCTCTGCACGTCTCGGACGCTGATACAAATGGCGTATAGGAGATACCAACGTCGGTCAAATCGCAGTGAATCTCATCAGCGATCACCGTTACGTGATATTGTTTTGCTAACTCTCCTATCCGAGCCAGATCCTCTTTCTTCCACGACTTCCCGATTGGATTGTGCGGATTGCACAGTATCATCATGGTGGTTTGCGGATCCGATAGTTTTTGTTCCAAATCCACGAAATCGATTTGATAGCATCCATTTTCATAGTGCAATGGATTTTCAAGTACGATGCGTCCGTTATTTTGAATACAATTATAAAAAAGAGAGTAAACCGGAGGTTGAATCACCACCTTTTCCCCGACTGTTGTGATTTTACGCACAATAGAAGAAAGGGCAGGTATCACTCCTGTTGCAAATAGGATATCCGAATGCGCAAAGTGTACGCCGTAGCGCCGCCTCCACCACGAAGACACTGCGGCGTAATACTCCTTTGGCACGATGGAATATCCAAAAATCCCTCTTTCCACCGTCTCTTTGAGTGCAGCTACTACTGCAGGCGCGGTCTCAAAGTCCATATCCGCCACCCACATCGGCAGTTCTCCCTCCGTCACATCCCATTTTAAGGAAAACGAATGATTGCGATCTGTGATTTGATCAAATTTCATACTTATTCCCGTCTGCGTGCCAACGGCACGCGTATCAATCAAAGCGTTTGAAAGTTCACTTACTTTCAAACTTATTCCCGCCTGCGTGCCAACGGCACGCGTATCAGTCAAAGCGTTTGAAAGTTCCCTTACTTTCAAATTATTTACTCACTTTGCGTATTCACTATTTCTATACTTGTTTTGCTCGGATCAATCGCCGGATCATCAAAAATCACTTCTCCGATCGCTTGCGCACGAATCACTCCGCTGATCGGGTTTTTCACACTTCCAATGGGAGAGGATACATGCACATCCAATTCCCTGCAATATTCAAACGCCAAATCGGTCGTAAGCAGGCGGCAATTGCGCAAGATCAAATTTTCTATGTAACAAAATCCTTGATGACTTTCGATCGTGCAATTTTCAAATGTCAAATTTTTGGAATTCCATCCGATATATTCACCTGATATAAAACTGTCTTTCACCACCACATTTTCAGCATTCCAAAATGCGTCTTTGGAAATCAAATGCGAATTTTCAATTTGAACATCTTTCACACCGTAAAAACTGTAATTACCCACCAATCGATAGGCAATTGCACGGATTCCGGAAGCATTCATGGCGAAATAATCACCTTTTGCGCTGACATCATTCATTTTGATATCGTGACACATCCAAAGCGTCTCTTTCGCGTTTGGCAGATCGACCCGCTCCAGATTGATTCCGCGACACCGCCGAAACATTTTCGGCGATTGGATGGTGGTATCACGAACAGTAATGTCGTTGGTATACCAAATACCCGCTCTTGCACCGTCCAACAACAGACTTTGGGAAATCGAACTCCCCTCTCCATACCACAGAGGATATTTCCATTTAAAAATACTCTCTTTCACCTCCACATGGACAGATTCCTTGAGCGGCGATTCGCCGTCCTCAAAGACGACATTTTCTACCACTGTGTCGCGTTGCATAAAAAGCGCTCTCTCTCCGGTTAACACTTGATCTTTCACGATTTGATGCATTCCACTTTCCTCCAATCTTTCTGTTTCCATAAATTGCACCACTTTCTCCTGTCTGCACGCCAACGGCGCGCGTTTCCATTCGGGATTTTGAAAGTTCTCTTACTTTCCAATGTTCTCCCATTTGTATGTATATCAAGCAAGAAGCTTTGCTCCCGCCTTCTTGTCATAGCATATTTCACCGGGTACAACATAAGCGGCGGGGTCATAGACTCCCGCCGCTTACGCGCTTCCTAACTATCTCGGTATAAACACCCGAGTGCTATGGAACAAGATTCCCTTTCGGGCCTATGATCGCCGGAAACGTCGTTGGAAGCTGATAAGCTTTGTCGTAAGCTTTCTTTGTCTCGGAAGTGTTCTCGCAATACCCCTTCGGGTTCCTCACTTCGTCTGCTTCTTTGCCGATCTACGATATTTCCGTACTGTATGTCTGTGGGCATTTTAACAGCTTTT
>JAISHZ010000211.1 GCA_031262285.1 Lachnospiraceae bacterium
CTTTCAGGCTTACTTCCTCGACATCGGCAAGCCCGAAGTTGCTGTTTTCATTACGGCTTGTATAATCGCGAATGATACGCCTTGTAAGTGCTACGTCAAGCGGAGTGTCGATAAACACTGCCAGATCAATGTACTTGCCTACGCATGCATTTCTATGACCGAAAGGGTAATCTAGAATGATAGTATCATACTGCGCTGAAATAAGCTTTTCTATATCATCGGCGATCGGTTGGGTATGCCATTCGTTTTCGTCGTTGCCTTCTCTTGACCATACATTGATATCACGATCAAGATAAACTTCGCTTTCATCGTAGTCGTCAAACGAAATGACGGCAGTATTAGGTAATTTGTCTTTCAATAAATTGACGATCGTTGTTTTACCGCCACCGGAAACCGATGAAATACTGATAACATAAGGTTTTTTCATGCCCTCTAGCATTTTGATATCGCTGTCAAATTCGTAGGTCATGATCGTTCTCCTTTTCGTTACTTGATGATTATCCAATGGTCGGGGTGTTTGACGACCTTTTCTTCTATCACGACAGCCTTTAAATAAGAGAGAGCATCACGAATTTGCTTGATCTCATCTTTTGGATTTTACCAGATTCTATTTGTTCGGGCAACTTATGAAATTATTCGAAACTATTGACAGTTCATCAGTTAAGAGATAGTTTATGTGAGCAATATCAATAAAAAAATGGAGGGTTTGAAATGAGCTTTTATAAAAGAATTGTCGGTCAGAGGATATACTTATCACCGTTCGACCCCAAAGAACCCGAAATTGCAGAAACATGGGCAGAGTGGATGAATGATAAGGTGACAGCGGAAACCTACGGAGGCGGAGGGTATAATCTTTTTACAAAGGAAAGCGCGAAAGAGCAGATTGAAAGTATGAAAGGATATCGCTTTTCGATCGTACTGTTGGATGGAGATCGGCTTGCGCTAACAGTTCATTCGGACAACGAAGCGGGAATTTCATGTTATACGAAAATCGGATTCAAAGAAGTTGGTCGACTGAAAGAGTGGGTTTTCAAAAATGGTAGATATGTCGACAAACTTCATATGAGTTTATTGGACAGCGAGTTTATGGAGTTCGACAAGGGTGAGGGAAAAAGTTGGAACGAATAGGTAGATGTGATAAATGTGAAAATGTCAGACATTTATCGTCGATTATAAAGGATGCGAGGTTTGTTGATATCCTCCTGATTAGAGATAAATCCAGAAATCGCATCGGTCTTACTTATGTATGAAAGGCATAACACATGAACTCCTCAAGATTGAAACTTGGAAAAGTTTTGCATAGGGAACCTGCTCATAAAAAACTCACAGAGCGGCGGCAAGCTCTAATTTGTCGTTTTGGTGTTTGCTTGATTGTGGTTGTGGTATTGTGCGCCTTTGCCCTACAAAAAGAAGGCTACCACATGGATGAGATGATAAGTTTTGAAATGTCCAACGCGAAATTCAATCCTTGGATTGTGCCAACCCAACCGCAAGGTCGTCTTGCAAAGTTCGTGCAAGAAGAAATTGACGCCAAAACGGTTCCTATGACGTTGCAAAACATTTGGCGCGTCGCAATAGATGTTTTCCGGAATCGTGGCGAGAGTCTCATCATGCAATATCAAGCGGATGTTTACCAAGAGCCGGTTTGGATATCTGCAGAGCAATTTCGGAATTATATCACGGTCGGATCAAAAGATGCGTTTCTATACCCATCCGTGTATTTTAATGTAAAAGATGATAATCACCCTCCTGTCCACTTTATGTTACTGCATACGGTCTCCAGCCTATTTTGGGGAAAAGAATTTCTTTTTATGGGCTTATTCATCAATATTCTTGCGATCTTAGGCTGTTGTATTCTCATGATGAAAACCGGGCGATTGTTAGATGAACGTGCAAACGTTCCCGGCATCGGTTTTTATGAGAGGGTAGGTATGTTGGCAGCATTGCTGTATGGGATATCTGCGGCCGGTATCGCAACCATGCTTTTGATTCGAATGTATGCGACCATGACTTTCTTTTGCGTCGCACTATGCTACTTGCATATCCGAAAATGGGTAGATGGCGATTTTCGAACCAAAAACATGAGCTTGATCATGGTCACCGTCTTAGGATTTCTCACACAATACTTTTTTCTGTTCTACTGTATGACCATCGCGGCGGTTACAACCGTCCTCCTATGGAAAAAAGATCGTGCGGTGACCCACAAAAAAATATCCCGATGGCAGAGATGGAAAAATTCGTCGACACTTGCTTATGTAAGTAGAATGGTGTTGGCAGGAGGTATCGGTGTCATCCTATTTCCTTTTTCCTTGGGCGATGTATTCGCCAGTGGTAGGGGAGTGGAAGTCATGGATCAACTTGCCGGTGATTTCGCGGACTTCGGAAAACGATTGGTTCAATTTGGCGCTATTGTGTTGCGGCGTTGCCTTGGGAATCATTCATCCATCCTACTGAGTGTGATGAGCCTTGTTATCATACTCGGAGCAGCTGTTTTCTGTATTTATGTCGTAAAGAAAAAGAAAATTTCCACTGACCCGATTCTATGGATGCTCTTGCTGCCCCCCGCAGCATACTTCATCTTGGCCGCCAGAGTATCCCCTTATCTTGTGGATCGCTATATCATGCCGGTTTTTCCGTTTGTATTCGGAGCAATCGCGATATTTTTGATAACCTTGTTTTCACTCATCCCCAAACGTATGCAAGTACTCAGAATTGTCCTGTGTGGTTGTGTATCATGCTTCGCTTTGTGGAACCTTACGCTATATGATGGTTCGTACTTATATTCCGGATATCAAAAACAAGTCGATGTCGCAAAAAAACATCCGACTTACGCTTGTATATGTATTTATGAAGGTTATAGCTTTTATGAAAATCTCGAAGAATTCACGAATTATGAAAAGACACTCCTCGTCACGCCGGCAGAGCTTGCCTCACGTCAAGATACGGACTCGATCGAACAATTGGATACTGTGGTCATTCTGCACAAA
>JAISHZ010000275.1 GCA_031262285.1 Lachnospiraceae bacterium
CTCTTCTGATATTACGAACTGCCACTTTCGCTTCTTCCGCTTTTTTCTTGACATCCTTGACTAAGTCTTTTCTTCTTTCTTCCGTTAACTCAGGGAAAACCAAGCGGATCACCACTCCATCGTTCGTCGGATGAATACCCAAATCGGATGTTTGTATAGCTTTATCAATTTCGCGAATCAAAGATTTGTCCCACGGTGCGATTTGAATCATCCTCGCTTCCGGAACGGAAACATTCCCGACCTGCTCGATGGGAGTCGGTACGCCGTAGTAATTGACACGAATTTTATCCAACACGTGTGGATTTGCTCTGCCCGCTCTGATCGCAGCCAGTTCTGTCTTCAAGAATTCTACTGTTTTTCCCATTTTCTCATCATATGGTTTTACTTTATCGTTCATCGTCACTCCCATTCATAATGTGTGATTGTTGTGTTGAAAATGTTGTAAATGTGTATCATCACGGTATTACAATATGGAACCAAGAAAGGGTTCCTATCATCGATAAACAGCGCCTTTCCCTCATACTGTTACATAGGTACCTGTAAAATCACCTTGAACCGTATTGATGATACTATTATGTTCATTTAATCCGAATACTCGCATTGGGATCATGTATTCTTTTGCCAACATGGAGGCTGTCATGTCCATTACTTGTAGACCTTTTGAGATTACGTCGTCTATGGAAACACTTGCATATTTTTGGGCTTGCGGATTCTTGGAGGGATCATCATCGTAAACCCCGTCCACCGCTTTTGCCAAAAGAATCAGATCGGCTTCCATCTCGATCGCTCTAAGAACCACCCCGGTATCCGTTGAAAAGTATGGATGTCCGGTTCCTCCTGCAAAAAAAACCACTTGTCCTTTCGAAAAACACTCATTCGCTTTGTCTTTCGAAAATAATTCAGTAAATGTTCCGCATGAAAAAGGAGTAAAAATACTAGTTTGGATACCAATACTCCGAAAAACTTCCGAAACAAAAATGCAATTCATCACTGTTGCAAGCATCCCGATTTGATCAGCTTTCGTCCTGTCGATCGCATTACCAGAGCGACCTCCTCGCCAAAAGTTACCGCCACCGATCACAATACCGATTTCTACTCCTTCGGACATCACGTTTTTTACTTGTAATGCAACATTTTCGACTACCGCTTTATCGAATCCGGATTTTTGACATCCTGCCAAAGCTTCCCCACTTAATTTGAGAAAAAATCTCCGCATAAGCGCAACTCCTATCTTTGTTCATTTTGAAAGCGCGAATCTTGTCACGCGTTTACGGATGATTGATGTGGAAATGGATTAGGACGCTTTATTTTGAGTTCCTTTTGTTTTCGCAACCTTTGGTTCCGGTTTGTAATCGTCAAAGAATGATGTCGGGTTGATATCCGCGTAGCACTGTGAACACATTCCTTCGATCACCGCACCATTATTAATCTGAACTGATTTGGATTTGATATTACCCATAACGATCGCAGAAGCATCTAAGGTTACGGGACCTTTGACATCGATATCTCCCTTTACAGCACCTGCTATCAAAGCACTTTGTGCTGTGATATTTCCGATCACTACACTGCTGGCACCAATCGTAACCGCTCCTTCACTGTTGATCTCACCATTAATCTTTGCACCGTCTGCAATGATCTCAGCAGCTGAAGAATTTCCATTGATATGACCTGTAATATTTAATTTTCCCAATAATTCAATATTGCCGTTGATAGCTCCTTCTACATCCATTGAGCCGCGCGAGTTGATATCACCTGTGATCGTCATACCCTCGGTAATAATGGCTGTCTCGTTCGCAACCCTATTCGTGTAATTTTCATCTTCTGCTACTTTCGTGTCCTCACCTAACTTGCCGCCTACCATCATTCCTTCGTCTAAATAATTGTCAAAGCTCATACTATCCTCCTCATTTTGTTGTACCGTTGTAACGGCGTCATCTTGATTATTTGTTATGACTTGACTATTTGTAATTTCTGAATGCACCGCATGGTTTGCAGTGTCAACGATACCAAATGCACCATCGCTGTCAACAGTATCTTTTTCTATGTTGTTGTCTATGACTACTGTATAATCGGTGATTGCGGCATTTTCTTTGACAACTGTAGCGTCTGCGTCGTTTGTGAGATTTCGACTTGCTATACTATCTTGGATCCAAGTGCCATCTTGACTTTCTGGACTGTTTTGCATCTCCGTACTGCCTTGGCTCTCTATACTGTATAGATTTTCTACGCTGTTTTGAGTCTCTACATCGCTCTGTTTCTCGCTGCCTTGAGTCTCTACACTGTTCTGTGTCTCTACGTTGCCTTGATTTTCTACACTGCTCTGTGTCTCTACGCTGTTTTGAATCTCTTCGTTATTTTGAGTCTCTACGCTGCTTTGAATCTCAACGCTATCTTGGCTTCCTCTGCTGTCTTGGCTAAAGATACTGTCAGTGCTGTTCGCACCATATTGATCATCCGTGTTGTATCCTTTTGCTTCGATATTCGTACCTGCAAAAATATCTTCAACATCTGTATCGTCTTGATCCTCTACGCTAGACTTTTCCTCCAATACAGCTTCGATCAATGTACCTTTGTTTTCGCTCGTCGCTATTTGGTCGTCTATTTGAATCGATGTTATCCTGTCGTTACTGTTTTCTGTCAACGCAGATTCTTCACTCGTATCCTCATTCGTAAAAATCGAACTATCGTTTTCTTCGTCTGCAGTTTGGTTGAATTCTGATAATGTTTTTAATATATCATCAGAAACACCTTGCTCCACATCTGAGTAAGACTCCCCTCTATTGGTACTTCGAAAGAACCCTGGTTCGATCGTATACCGTGTTTCTCGTTCCGAATCATTCCATTGAAGAGGTGTCTCAAACTCTTCCTCAAGTACATCCAACTCGGAAGGCATCTCCTGTTCGGCATTTACAAACATCTCGTCGAGAGCCTCCAAACTGTCTTCTTTTTTGGCTTTTCCCTTCGATTTGTCAAAAATAGATTCACCCGGTATCAATTCATTGACTGCTTGGGATAAATCTTCTCTTAGATCCGAAAAAAAACCCATATCCATTTCCTCCATTCTCAAAATATTTGTTATCTTTCTTTTGTTTGATTCATCAGCTTTATCTGTTGATTGTAGTTACTCATTGTATTTGAATATGCTGAATCGGTGTCGTATCCTGCGTGATCGGTAAAATGACAGTGTCTTCATAAGCAAGTATATTTTCAATAATCAAAGGCAAGGCTTCTACGGTATGGTGTTTGGAATATGCGTCATGCATCAAAATAATCGCGGTACTGTACGATTCAATCGAGTATGTGGCATTTTCCACGATCGTGCCAACATTTAACTGACCGGTAGATGCATCGCCCGAAGCAATATTCCAATCAAAATATCTGATTCCTTGCTCATTCAAATATCGAATAAACTCCCTTACATCGATATCACTCACAGTATTGGAACTTCCACCGGGAAATCGGTAAATATTGCACTCCACCCCGGTGGTCTCAAAAATATAATTTTTGATTTTCATCAAGTCTGCTCCAAATGCTTCCACAGATTGATAAAGATCATCATATACATGACTGTAAGAATGCATCCCAACACTATGTCCTCTGTTTACAATCTCCCGCAATCTCTCTTTTGAATCTTCATCTTCCTTCCCCACGACGAAAAAGGTGGCTTTCACGTTGTATTCATCTAAAATGTCCAGAATTTCTTCCGTATAAGCGCTCGGTCCGTCATCAAAAGTCAAATACACTTTGTGAGCTGCTTCTGTGTCCTGTGTGGCAATAACATCCTGTATTTGCGTAGGGTTACTGTCTGTTGTATTGTCTGATGTAGTGTCTAATGTCGGATCCGCGTTCATTTCGTCTTGCTTAGGTTGCGGTGTAGGATTTGGTACATAGCCATACCCCACGCGGCTGTCCAATACTCCGAGTATTTCTGTTAATTGCATAGAAATATCTGCTATTCTGTTGTCCAATCTATCCACTCGATAAAATAATATCACACAGAGCACATATGGCACAAGCACAATTGTGAACACAAAAAAAATAATCAGCCGTTTTATTCGCCTGATTCGTCTCTTGCGATCAACGTTCGACGTTTTTTCTTTCGGACGACTTTGTACTTGTTCCATATCAACCTCGTAAGTATCATATCCAACCTGTCTTCCGAAGGACATTGTAACATAAGATTTTCCTAACGAAAAGCGGAAAAATAAGATCATTCTTTTACTGACCTACGATGGTTGCTATTCACGCGTTCGCCGATCTACGTTCAAAGGAAATGTGTCCCGGACGAACCGCACGGAGCCGAGAGGCATTTTGGGTGTTAGACTCTCTGATCGTTCCGATGAGCCCAGAACAGTGAAAATGAGCGCACAAGCAAGCGCTCATTTTCACTTGGTCTCATCTCCACAGAACGTATAACACCCAAAATGCCTCTCGGCTCTGTGCGGTTCTGTGCATCGACAATCGATAAACGTAGATCGGCGAACCCGTGAAGTGTAACCTACGATGGTTGCAATTCACACGTTCGCCTATATGCTTTTTAGGTAGTTTATCCCGGACAACCCATACAGAGTGGGGTGAGTTCTGCTCATCAATTGGCGCGCAAGACCTGTGACTCTGAAAACTGTCCTTTACATCTCTTAAATAGTAATGTTGGTAAAAAGCGATCAATGTGATACTTAAACACAAAAAAAGAAAAGTGTATGGTATCTGTTACTCTGTCGTTGTATCGCAAAGTTCCTAACCACTACACTCTTCTTTTTAACGAATCATGTGCGTTAGAGGATTCGAACCCCCGACCTTTTGGTCCGTAGCCAAACGCTCTATCCAGCTGAGCTAAACGCACACTTTCTGTGAACTTGCTTATTCTAGCTGTTTCCCTTTTAATTGTCAAGATATTTTTATCACATTTTTGAAACATCGTATTATAGTTCGTTAGTGTATATCTGCTGTTTTAAAACGTATGTCCTACATCGATTGTCCGGTTTAGCATAAATCGGAGTGCATTGTTGAATT
>JAISHZ010000370.1 GCA_031262285.1 Lachnospiraceae bacterium
TTTTCAGCGCTGCGATCTTCTTGAAAGTGATGATTTGGTCTGCGCGATAATATCTGTAACCTGTGAAGCGGTCAATGAAATCAGGGGTGAGTAGTCCCTCTTTATCGTAATGCCGCAACACTGATATTTTCGTTTCGCATATTTTTGCGAATTCTCCGATTTGCATAGGCAGTTACCTCTTTAGGTTTTTTTGAAAAGCACTTTTCGATTGAAGTGTAAACCTCATGTTAAGTTGAGAGTCAAGGGTGTTTCAAAAATTTTTATCCAATGAAAACGACAGATTCCCGCATGAAAATACATACGGGAATCTGTCCATCCGCTTCGGTTTTCAACCGTTCCCAAAACGCGTTTTGATAATCGAATTTTGCCGCACCAATACTCCTTCGGTCGTAGGTCTCGAAAGCTTTTGTCATCTAATCACCGGAGCTAGAACCTATATTAAGCGAACAGGAGCAGCCAATAGTTTTTCTCCCAATGGTAGCAATGTATTGATAAGACATAGGATCGCTCCTTCTCCCACTTTTTTACCGGGTATTCCTTCTAGGAGACGGAATTGTTTCGCCATGCTTGGTGTTGGATCGCTGCTACTTTTGATTTCTATCGGATATAGAGTATCTCCTTCTTCTATTACGAGATCTATTTCGTTCTTTTCTTTGTCTCGGTAAAAGTATAAGGGCGGATTCGTAATACCGTCATTATAATAGCTTTTCAGAACCTCATCTATCACAAAACTTTCAAACACGTGTCCCCACATAGCTCCGTTTGTTAACTGTTCCGGTGTGTTCCATCCCAATAGAAAACAAGCCAAACCGGTGTCCAGAAAATAAAGTTTTGGTGTTTTTAATAGGCGTTTATTGTAATTATTAAAATACGGCTGCAATAGATAAATGATCCCGCATGATTCCAGTACAGATAGCCAAGCAGTGACAGTTTTTACATCTTTGCCGCAGATTTCAGCTAGGGAGGTTAGGTTCAAAAGTTGTCCGGTTAATGCGGCAGTGGCTCTCACAAAACGAATAAAAGCAGATTCATCTTGAATATGCAAAACATCTCGAATATCCTTTTCTAAATAAGTCTGAAAGTAGGAGCTGTAGTAGTCCATCCAGTCCTTCAAATCGCCGGTTGAGTGATACAATTCAGGATAGAACCCCCTATGAATACGCTCCGATATAAGCGGGTAGGAGGGTATGCTTTGTCCATTGCTCTCTAATTCTTGATGCGTTGCTAGGAAGTGAGCTTTTGTCGGGCGAAAGGCTTCGTGGTAACGTATACCATCTATTTCACGCATGGACAGTCCCAACATTTTGAGTATACCAGCGCGACCCGCAAGACTGTCGCCGACTCTTTTCATGAGGGTTAGACTCTGTGAACCGGTTAGGAAGAAGAGACCCTTTTGACTGCTTTCGTCTACAATGTCTTTTATATAGTCAAACAATGCGCCCTCTTTTTGAATTTCGTCAATGATAATTGGGGGCTGGTTAATTTGAAAAAACAAGGATGGATTATCTTTGGCACTTTCTCGTACGAGAGGGCGGTTCAATGTAATATAGTTCATTTCACGATAGTTTTCTTTACAGGTTGTCGATTTACCGACCTGCCTTGCCCCGGTAAGTACGATGACGGATTTTCGTTTTGACATTCTGTTGATAACAGATTCTATATGTCGGTGAATATACATAGGGGGAAACCTACCTTCCTTGACTTTTTTGGAACGCAACTCCATTATAGTCGGATTTTTGGACAATAGTCAAGAAAAATTATTTTTACCTATCATACCACTGCGCCTGCACCGCATACAATCTCGCATATTCGCCGTTTTTTAACAATAACTCGTCGTGGGTGCCGTCTTCTGTGATTTCGCCGTCTTTAAAAACGACCACTCTGTCTGCCAGCGAGGCGACACTGATTCGGTGTGTTACCATTATGACGGTTTTTCCTGCCACCATATCGAGGTATTTACGGAATACTTCCGCTTCCGCAAGGGGATCGAGATTGCTTGTCGGTTCATCCAATATCATAAAATCACGGTTACGATAATAAGCTCGTGCAATTGCAAGCTTTTGCCACTGTCCACCCGATAGATCCGTGCCGCCGATATCTTTGCCAAGTAGTGCATCTTTGTCCGCACCCTCGAATCCGGAAAAAGTAAGTGCAGCATCTATCTGTGTTTCATCTCGTTTACGGTTCACGTCGCCCAGATATACATTATCGCCGATCGTAAAGGAGTTAAATCGTGACGGTTCTTGAAATACACAGGACAATGCGTTGTAAATATCTGATGGCGGAAGATCCTTGATATTCACCTCGCCGATGGTAATGTCACCTTCGGATGGTTCGAGCATCCCCGTGAGCACTTTCACAAAGGTTGTTTTGCCCGCACCGTTTTCACCGACGAATGCCACCTTCTCGCCTTTATGTATCGTGAAGTTGATATGATGGATTCGGTAATCATCCGTGAGCGGATAACGGTAGGAAACATTTTTGACTGTGATGTCCTCCACACCAAGCAGCTTTGGCACTCCGATGGCTTGTTCATCCAGATCAATCAATTCAAAAAACTGCGCCGCCTCGTTCTTTTTGGACAAGAAATTAGCAACTGAACTGAACAATTGCGTGGTGCTTTCCATCAATGTACGGATCAATACCAACACCGCGCCAAACGCGCCGACAGATAGCTTGCCTTGTGTGAGCAATACAATCGCAATCACATCCGCCGACACACTTGCTACATTGGCAATAAATCCGCTCACTGTGCCGAGTATGTATACGTTGCGTTGATTTTTCTTTTCGCGGATCACATAATCGTCTGCGAGAACTTTCCACTTGTTGAAGAAAAAATCGAACAAATTTAACGCTTTTACTTCTTTTGCGGAGTTATCGAGCAGCACATTTTGATAGTATCCGGCTTCACGCATGATTTTACTGTTATCGTGTGAAAATTTGAAATTCAGCTTATTGCCGACATAAGTAGTGTAAAGTGTCGGTATCGGTGCCACCAATACAATCAGACACAACAATGGATGAAAAATATACAGGGATGCTGCGACCATGACAACCGATATAATCTGTGCGATGATTACGTAACCTTCGATGATAACACCGCGCTGCAGCGAAGCCCATTCGCCGCCCATAGAATTGAAACTGCGATCAATGATATCGTTGATCTTAGGTACTTCCATGTAATCGGGATAAAGAGTCGAGATTTTTTGAAACAATTTTGCATGAAACTTTTCTTGAAGGCGATGATCTTGGACTTTGCTCAAGCGCTCAATATCTTCGCCGCCATACAGATAGCGGTTTAGCATATTGCTAATGAAATCAATAAACCAATACAAGACGACCAAGCCGATCAAGGAA